>JAHAIU010000265.1 GCA_018372555.1 Clostridium sp. | reverse complement strand
ACTATAGTATTAAATAACTATAGAGCAAGTAATACTGCAATATATCCTGCTTATGAAAATGCTGAAGTAGTTAAGGAAATAAATATGGATATGAGTGAGCTTATAATAGATTATTTCCAAAGAAATAAAGAAGTAGATGTTCCATCTGAAAGTAATTATATAATTAAATATTAGTATAATGGGGCTGACGCACAAACAGACCAGATGAATAATTAAAAATTAATTTTTAATTATTCATTGTGCGACAGCACCATTATTTTTTTTTAGTATAGTTAGAAGATTATAAATTTTGATATAAAAGTCCCCTTTATAATGAATTGTTTTTTATAAACTTAGGATAATAAATAGTAAGAGAATAAAAAAGGGGATTTCAAGATATGGAAGTAGATAAGGACTATTATATATTGATAAAAAAGGTATTTAAATGGATAATACTTAGCATATTATTAGCTATACCAATTGGTATTGTGGTAGGTTTATATAATAAGATATTAACTGCTGCAAATACGTTTAGAAAAGAACATGAACTATTAATATTATTTTTACCAATTGCAGGAGTAATAATTACTTTTATGTATTTAAGAACTAAAAGAAATGATTATTCAGGAGAAAACTTACTAAAATCAGAAGTACAATTAGCAGCTAAAGACATACCTTTTTACATGACTTTTGTAGTTTTTCTAGGATCATTATTAACTACATTTTGTGGAGGCTCTGCAGGTAAAGAAGGATCAGCAATTTCTATGGGAGGAACCCTTGGAGATTTTATTGCTAGAAAGTTTAATTTATCAGATGATGAACAAAGAACTCTTGTTATTTGTGGAGTAGGAAGTGCTTTTGGAGTAATATATGATGTACCCTTTGCTGGGGCAATACTGGGAATGGAGCTTATATTAAAAGGAAGGTTTCATTACTCAGCCTTGATTCCTGCCTTTTTTACTACAGTAGTATCTAATGAAATTGCTATAAGGGTTGGAAGTAAGGCAATTCAATACCCTAATTTGATTTTAGATGATTTAAATTTAATAGTAATTGGTAAGTTGATTATATTAGGAATTATCTTTGGAATAGGTGGATTTATTTTTAATTTTGTTTTAGATAATAGCAGTAAAGTTTATAACAAAGTAACTAAAAATCCTTATATAAAAGCTATTTTAGGTGGAACAATTACTATAATTTTATTTTTACTAGTTGGAGATAATTACAATGGATTAGGTCAATCCTTTATAAATGAATCCTTTAATAACTATGTAAGTATAATAGATCCTATATTAAAGATACTATTTACTGCTGTAGCTTTAGGTTCAGTATTTCAAGGAGGAAGGGGAAATCCAACATTTTTTGTTGGAGCTACATTAGGAAGTTTTGTGGCTAAATATATTAATTTACCTTTACCTTCAGTGACAGCTCTTGGAATGATAGGAGTATTTTGTAGTGCTACATCTTTACCAATGACATCTATAGCAATAGCTCTTGAGTATTTTGGTGGTGAAGAAATGGTGGCCATTATTTTAGTTATGACTATAAGTTATATTATTTCTGGATTTTATGACATTTTATATAAGAGGAAATTACCTAAGGAAAAAGCTACGTTATTTGAAGGGTATGTACATAAGAATAAAGAATAATATTAATAGATGTATAGTATGAATTTTAGGTCATAAAATAATGCTGAAAGAAATTTTAAGGAGGATTAAAATTGAAGAGTAAAAATAAAAAAACTTTAATTATTACTTTATGCATCCTTGTTATAAGCATTGTAACATTAGTTTTTTCTAACATAAAAAAAGAAGATGAAGACCTAGCTGTTATTGCTGAAAAGGTAAACAATACTATAATTCCAAAACCATTAAATTATAAAGAGGCAGAAGGTAAGTTTACATTAAATAAAGATACCAAAATATATGTAAAAGGTAATACAGAAGAAGAAACTGCAGAAATTACTAGAATTGCTGAGTATTTAAAAGAAAAGCTAAGACCTTCAACAGGATATGAATTTACTATAGTAAAAAATGAAGTACCTAGTGGAAATAGTATTTACTTAACTACAGTTGAAGGAAAAGAAGAACTAGGAAATGAAGGATATGAATTAACTACTACTACTGATGGAATTATATTAAAGGCATATAAACCTGAAGGATTATTTAGGGGAATTCAAACTATTAGACAGCTATTACCAGCTGAAATAGCTAAAAGTACTTTAGTTAATAATGTAGAGTGGAGCATTCCTGCATCTACAATAAATGATAAACCTGAATATCCATATAGAGGATTTATGATAGATGTAGCAAGGCATTTCTTCCCTGAAGATGTTATAAAGCAGCAAATAGACTATGCAGCTCAATATAAAATAAATAGATTGCATCTCCACCTTACTGATGATCAAGGTTGGCGTATTGAAATTAAGAAATATCCTGATTTAACGCTTATAGGAGGCAGCACCCAAGTTGGTGGTGGACCAGGTGGATACTATACTCAGGAGCAATTTAAAAGTATAGTACAATATGCAGCTGATAGGTATATAGAGATAATACCTGAAGTAGATATGCCAGGACATACTAATGCAGCTTTAGCTTCCTATGGATTTTTAAATCCAGATGGTAAAAAGAAGCCTTTATATACAGGTATTGATGTTGGCTTTAGTACATTAATGACAGACAATGAAAAAACTTATGAATTTATTGAAGATGTAGTAAAAGAAATTTCAGAAATTTCACCATCAAAGTATTTTCATATGGGTGGAGATGAAGCAGAGAGTACTAAAAAAGAAGATTATGATTATTTTGTAGGAAGAGTATCTAAAATAGTTCAGAAATATGGAAAGACCCCTATAGGGTGGGATCCCATAGATACAGCTCCAGAAATAAATTCTAGTACTATACTTCAAAATTGGAAGGCTTCAAATGAAGCTGCTAGAGAAAAAAATATGAATATGATAATATCTATAGCTAGTAAAGCATATTTAGATATGAAATATAATAGTGCTACTCCATACGGATTAGACTGGGCAGGATATATTCCAGTAGAAACAGCATATAATTGGGATCCAACAGATTATGCTCCTAAAAATTTAGTTTTAGGAATAGAATCGCCTTTATGGACTGAAAATATAGCCACTGAAGATGAAATGGAGTTTATGATATATCCAAGATTATTAGGATATTCAGAAATAGGATGGACCCCAAAGAGTTCAAGAAATTGGGCAGAGTATAAGGTTAGATTAGAAAGACAAGGACCAAGAATGGAAAATGAAGGGATAAATTATTATAAAGATAAAGATATATGGAAATCCAATCAATGGTTATATTAAATAATAATGTTAAATAAGCTATAAATTAAATAAGGAGTATCTAGTAAGTAATTTAAAAATAATTCACTAGATAGCTCCTTTATTTTTTTATATTATTTACTGATTTGTTATGAGAATTCATTAAAAGAGACATTATATGCAGAAAATGCAAAATTAATACAAAATATATCAATAATAGTCAGAAAATAGAGAAGATAGTGAAAAGTGCAAAAATATAAAACTTCTATCGGAAAGTGCAAATACCAAAATAATACAATAATGTATAATCTTCTTGAAAGCGTTAACGGAGATGCTTTTTAGAATGACTATTTTATAATGGAAAGGATGTGTTATGTTTTAATTTAAAACAAATAATATTATTATATTAGGGGGAAAGTTATGTTTAATAAACTTAAAAGAGTTGGAGCTACAACATTGGCAGGAATGATGGCTCTAACATTATTTTCAACTCCATATAAGACGGTAAAAGCAGATGTTTTAGGTGGAGAAGTTCGTGCAAGTTATGAAAATGGTAAATTAACAATTGAGAATGACTACATAGGACGTACTTTTTCAACAACTGAAAATAAGTTAAAAACAGAGAAAATTACAAATAAGAGAAC
>JAHAIU010000264.1 GCA_018372555.1 Clostridium sp. | reverse complement strand
CAATTAACATTCATTCCAATATCATTTATATAATTATTGATATTGTATTTATTTTTACCAGTAGATTCTAGTAATTCTTTAGTTTTTAAAGTCTCATAACTAAGCTCAGATTGAATTTTATTCTGTATTAGAGTATTTAATTGTCTTTTTAATTTAAGCTTGTCAGAACTTGCAATAAACATAATAGATTCAATTATAGGATAGGATAACATTATTTTTGCTATTTGATTCAAAATACTATCTCTGTTTTCTTTCTGTTCCTTATGGAGTTCTAATATTTCTTCATCAGCCTGTCTGTTTAATTCTTCAGTAAAATATAGCTGCATATACAAATACTCTTTTTCATCTTCAGTCAAATCATGTGTTGATAATAATTTTAAAATTTCTTGTCTATCCATTGTTGCCAACCACTTTATCAAGGTCTATTTCTTTTCTTGATTCTTCCTCTTGTTCTTTTTCAACCTTTTTTGCTTCACGATCTGTATTGCTAACGCAACTTAATAATCCTCTTCCAGTATCTTTAGATAATAATCCATCTGGCAACTGTGATAACATTTGTGCTGTTACTAAATCATCTTGAGGTATATTCAATGTAAATTTAGCGCTTATATCCCTGTAATCATAATGAGTGTTATCAAACTTATTGAATAATTTAAGCAAAAAATAAAACCTACCCATAAGTAGATTTTTCATGCTTCCTTCACTATCTCTAACTCTTTGTTCCAAGCCTATTAACCTATTTCTAATAGCAGAACCACTAAGATTGCTCTGCATTTTTTCGTTAGTGTCAATGTGATTAGCTATTTCATACATATTTTTCTTTAATGCATTAAGTGTATTTTGAACAAAAGTATCATTTATTTCTTTCGTCAAAAATTTTGCATCACCATTTTCCCCCAGCTCCATACCACCATTTTCTTTTAGATAATCTAAATCCGTTTTTCCGTTTTCATCTTTATTCTTAGTGTCTATCTGGCACCCTTTAAATATCAAATAAGCTAACCTGAAATCTGATATTTCATTAACTATGTCAGATAAATTTGTTTGATATGCATCAACTAAATCTTTTATTTCATTGTAAAGTGTATCAAATTCCTCATAATCGCTAATTCTCCCCTTGATTACTGGAACTTCACCAAATATATTAGGAGTAGGTTTTAATGGCTGATTTATAATACAATCTTTATTAACTTCATTTAAATTATAATCACAATGATATATATAATCTTTAGTATAAATATCGATATATTGTGTTCCAGCCTTATCAAATTTCTTTTTAAAGAACCTAAAAAACGCTATAGGCTTACCATATTCATCTTCTAAAAGATAACCATCACGTGGAGTTACAATTTTAGCATTAAAATAAGTTTCGTTATTTATTTCAGTTGTATAATATAGTTCAAATACACTTCCATAACTAAGCATATTTCTTAAGATGTTCTTATCATGATTTTTATCCCAATGTGAAGTTTTATGCTCTAGTAAAGAAATTAATTCATTATTATCACTTTTACTTGTATATGTAATCTTATTACTTAAAAGATAACTCACTTCTTCTTTTATAAATTTCTTAATAAAATTAGTTCGTACCTTCAAGTTACTTCTTTTAGTGTTGTGCTTATAATCCCTGTAAGAATCATTTTTACCTGTAATGCAATAATCATACATTTTATCATAAACAAGTTTTCTATTCTGATAATCACTTATTGCATCAAGATATAAATTTTTAGTCTTTTTACTAAAAGCACATGAATTGTTTTCCACTTCATAACCTCCCCTCTAAAATAAAACATTTCTATCAAAAAATCTTATTTTAGGTAATTTATTATTCACAATATCCATAACACTATATCTAAATGCATCCAAACCATGATTGTATTTATCAATAGCTTTATTTATATATTGATTTGTGGTTTTATCCTTAACAAATGTATAGTTTCTTAATTCTTCTTGAATCATTGCACAATCGGGATGTACTATAATCTCATATTGCTGTATTAACTGTATGCCATTCATAATGGAATCTTTACCTTTTACAGCTCCAACAACCCTTTTACAACCTAATCGCCTAAGCTCCTCAATAGATTTAGGTTCTGAACTATCACAAACAATTCTTTCTCCAGCAACTCTATGATCCACATACATATTGTATATGTCTTCATTAGTCATATGTTTTTCAAAGTGTTCATCATATATCCAAATCTTTTTATCAGCTTCATCTATAACAGAACATATTAAAGTTGTATAGTCATTTGTGTATCCAAAATCTGTTCCAAATATAGCAGTTCGAGTAGATTTCTCTTTTAAAATTTCCATATAGTTAAAAGAGTCAACATCCCAATTTGTATATATCAATTTTGAAAGAGTTGCAAATTCACCAAGAGCATAAATTCTATAATAAACTGGATTAGTCTTTTCCATTTCCAATAGAGAATTAATATACTCTTTCGGCAAAAATCTATTATCTTTGTAAGTAGTTTTCAAAACCATTGTGTTTGGTAAATCTTCTTTAGGAGCGCTATCAAATTCATTAAACCAACGTTTAAAAACCCAGTTATCTTTACTAACAGGGTTAAACATACAATGTATTTGGTTGTACGGATTTTTACTTCTAAGTCTTAATCCTAATTGATCAAAATCAAATTCATCTAGTTCTGTACACTCTTCAACAACTATATCATCAATATTAGTAATAGATTTAATACGTTCTGGATCATCTATACCTTTTAGAATAAATGTACTGCCATTAGGCAATTCAACAGTTAAATCAGTTTTATTGATTTTGCATTGTTCATATAAATGCCAATCACTTAATATACTTTTAATTAACGCAAAACAACTATCCCTAAGAGTATTGTTTACTTTTCTAACAACAAGACATTTTCTATTAGCAAGTTTTAAATATTTCAATATTAATTTTTGAAATACAAATACTGATTTACCACTACCAGCACCACCATAGTAAACATTAAATCTTGTTTCATAGTTTTCTAATTGTGGCAAATAAGCACTATTAAATAACTTTCTAGTTATATTAAACTTCATGATAAATCATCTCCTTTAGACTCTTTTGTATGAAAAAATATTTTTCTCAATAGTCAATGTTAAAAAGGACATCAATTTAGAATGTACCCCCTATCCCCATCTTTTGTAATTTTACATTTATTAGACAATATTATTTCCCAAATCATTAGTACATAAAATAGATTATTACTTCGTTAAATCAAGGTTTCCCGAAATATTTTATTATACATAATGTAATGTAATCCTCATGGTTGAGCCATTTTTATTTTTCTGCATATTATACACACAAAATTTTATGAATAATATGTATTTTTTAATGCATAATTTATATTTTATACATATATTATTGCATATATATTAATTGATATTTCCCGACTTTTTAATCTGTTATATTAACATCTATAGTCTTATTTTCCACTACTTGTTCAGTCTTATCTACATATCCATAGTTGTTCTTAAGCGTGAATATTGCTCCTACAGTCTTTCCTTGCTGAAATAATGCCTGTTCATATCTAGATTCAATAAAAGCCTTTGCTCTTTTTATCGTGTCACGGAATTCAGCCTTCACACTACTATCAAATCTCTTTAACCAATCACACTCTTCTGCATTCTCATATCTTAATAACATTTGTCTATTAGTTCCTAATGCATAAGCTAGACCAGTAACAGTAGGTACTTCCTTAGTTTTACTGCACTCTAAAAAATATCTTTCAATAATCTTTTGCATTTCCTCAGGATCATCAAACTTAACAGGTCCTCCCCTATACTTCATACTATCCCCTCCTTATTCACATACTAAAAAAGGTTTCATTTTGGCTATATAATTACATGTTATATAAATAATAATATAGACTGTAATTACCCCTCAAAAATGACACCCTTTTGATATTCATCTAT
>JAHAIU010000263.1 GCA_018372555.1 Clostridium sp. | reverse complement strand
AAATGACTTAAAGCAAGGAATTTATACTATTCCATTAATATATGCTTATAGGAATAATAAAGATGCTTTTGATAATATACTATCAAAAGATAATTATACTGAAGAAGAAATAAGAGAAATAATAGGATTAGTTAAAGAAAATAAAGGTATAGAAATGGCTAAGGAATTAGCTGAAAAGTATATGAAGAAATGTTTTAAGGGAATTGAAAGACTTCCTGAAAATCCATATAAAGACGTACTTAGAGAAATTTCAAACTGGTTATTACTTAGAACATACTAAAGGGCTACTTTAATTTAAGTAACCCTTTAGTATGTTTTTTAAACTTTTTACAAAATTGCTATTAGTTTTATAAAAGGAATCTAAGTAGCAGATATATAAAGTCAATTCTATAGAAAAGTCCTCTATGTTAATTCTTTTAATTCTAGTGGAAGGGGCGTAATTATGATAAATACTTGCTGGGATAAAGGCTACAGCCTTTGCAGATAAAACCCCATTTAAAGCAGCAAAATAAGAATTAGTTTTATATAATATATTTGCTTTATTTAAGTCTTCTTCACTACATTCAAGCTCTTTAATTAAAGATTCTTTTAAGCATTTTTTATCTGAAGCCAAAATAAGTGGTAAATTTAAAATTTCATTTTTATGGATGGTATTAATGGGAAAACTCTTATCTGCAACTAAGAAAATTTCATCATTACCTAATGCTTTACTTATTATTCCATTATTACTCTCTGGTTTATGATAACAAATGAAAATATCCCTAACATTATTAAGTAAGTTAGTATGAGAGCAACAGTCGATATTATTTATATTTATTGTATAAGAATCATAAACTTTTTTTAGTTTAGAAATTGCTATTGGTAAAATAGTTTGGCCTATTGATTCAACAGCTTCAATAGATATAAATTTTTTTTGATTTATAGAATGATATAATTCTTCTTGCATTTTATTGTAAGCGTTTAATATAGTTTCGGAATATTTAAATAGTATTTCACCTTCAGGTGTTAAGGATACACCTCTATTAGTCCTATTAAATAATTTCACATTAAGCTTATTTTCTAGCTTAGCAATTTGCTGACTTAAGGCAGATTGAGAAATGTGAGAGTTTTTTGCAACAGTAGAGATACTCTTAGAGTTTGCAACTTGATAAAAATAATTTAAACTATCTATATGCATAATAAACTCCTATCAAATAATTTATATATATGTTTCAATAAACAAATTCATCTATAGCCCCATAGAATTTAAAGTTAAAATTCGTTTTTATATTAAATCACATTAATTGAAATCATATAGTTTTTAATTTATATATAAGTTGTCAATAAAATTCAATATCTAAAATATTTTTAAAAGAAAATATAGATTATTAAATGGAAAATCTTTAACCAACTTATATATTAAATTATTATATTATACTAATTTATAAAAAGCAAAATTTGTTAGAATTAAAAATACTATGAATATAGTGTATAATTTATATAGTTAGGATGTGGTTAAATGAGAAATAGAAAAAAGTCAATAATACTTTTATTAAGTTTTTTTATAGTTATTTTTTTAAGTACATTTTTTAGTAGTTCTAATAAGAGTAGTTTAAAAGGTGATATAGTAGTCTGGACTAATGAATATTATTATGACTACTTTTTAAATATAGCTAGTGATTTTGAAGAGAGCAATAAAAAAGTAGATATAAAAGTTGTTCTAGTAAATGAAGATGAATATATAAATAAGATTATAAATTCTAGTGATACAGAATTACCTAATATAGCACACCTAAATTTTGCAGAGATTAATTTAGTTAAGGATAAAATCAATTTAATTAATGAAAATATGAGTACTATTGAAACGTATAAAAATAATTTCAATATAAATAGGTTAAAAGAAATAGAAACTAATGGTGGATACTATGGAATACCATTTACATCTAGCCCTATTTCTATGTATTTAAGAGAAGATGTATTAAATAGCTTTGGTTATAAAACAGAAGATATTAATACATGGAATCAGCTAATACAAATTGGTAAAGATATAAATATTAAAAGTAATGGTAAGTATAATCTTTTTTCTTATAAGGATAAGCTTAACATAGAGTTATTATTAGTAGCACAACTTATAGAGGGAAATAAGGAGATTAGTAAAGAAGAGATATTAAGTAAGATATCGGGGATATATAATGAAGAAAATACTACTTCAGACAACTATATATGTAGTATTTCAGGTCTTGATTTTTATAAAGTATTATCTGAAGGAGAAATTGAAGGTGTATGGGAGTGTAAGAATCCTCCCTCTATTAATATAGGAGAAAATAGATTGTTTGATTTAGGTGGAGAGAACTTAGTTGCCTTAAATGAAGGAAAAAATAGTGAGGCAATAAAAGTATTTATGGCTTTTGCATCAACTAATAAAGAACTACTATCAAAGGAAATTATAAAAAAAGACTTTCTTCCTAGTTCTTTATATGCTTTAAATGTACAGTTAGCAGATGGAAGTAATATTAAAGGGAGTAGCCCTTTATTAGTATTAATGAATACAATAGAAAGGGCTCCAGCCATCACTAATATTGATGAGTTTAAAGATATTATTTTACAATTTATAAATCAAGAAGTATAAATTTTTTTATAAGCTTCCAAAGTTTTTATGGCAGTGTTTTTCCATGAGAACTGGAGGCTTTTTTTATAACCTTCTTCAGCTAAATTATTTTTAAGATTATCATCATTTAATAATTTAACAAGGGCTTCTTCCAATTCATTTATATTAAATGGATTTATTAATAAAGCTGAATCACCAGTTACTTCAGGGATGGAAGTAATATTTGAAGTAATAACAGGAGTCTTACAACTCATTGCCTCAAGAGGAGGTAGTCCAAACCCCTCATAAGTAGAAGGGTATATAAAGGCTTCAGATCCACTATATAAGCTTGGAAGTAACTCTTCTGAAATGAAATCAGTAAAAATAATATTATCTCTAGAGGATAAACCTTTAGAAAGTTCAAGTAGTTTTTTTCCTTCATCTTTAAGAGAACCTGCCAAAAGAAGGGAGTGATCTACTTTTAAATCTTTTTTTATTTTATCAAAGGCTAATATCAGATTTTTAGCGTTCTTTCTTGAACTAAATCCTCCTATGTATAGGATATAAGGAGTAGTAAAGTTATATCTGCTATTAATTAATTTTCTGCAGGCTTCTTTATCCAAAGGTTTAAAGTTTGAGTTAGCAGCTAGAGGAGTAACAAAAACTTTATCTTCTGAAATATGATTAAAGAATTTTAAAATATCCTTTTTAGAATACTCAGATACAGTAAGTATTCCTTTAGCATTATCTATAATGCTTGGCATATTCTTCAAAAATCTTTCTAAATAGCCCCTTCCTGTTGTCTCAGGTAATACGTATGGAATTAAATCATGAATTGTTACAACGCATTTAGAGCTATAATTTTCACAGAGCCCAATTCCGTTTTGTGGTATATGGTGGATATCTATTTCATTATTTTTTATATAGCTTGGGAAATAGTAATTTTCATAAAATCCACCATGTTTTTTGGATGTCAAAATAATTTTACTATTGTTTTTTTTGAAATCTTCATAGTTTTTTCCGCTCCAGAAAATAGAATAATTATTTTCTTGGTCTATATTTAGAAGTTCCCTTAGCAAATTTTCAGTATATGTGCCTATTCCTGTACCATTATAAAGGTTAATACCCCTAGCATCTATTGAGAGATTCATAGCTATCCTCCAAAATCATGATATATATATGATTCAATTAATAATCTATAGTCTTTAATATTATAAGTTTAAACCTTACTTAGTAAATTATCTAAATTGAAAGCATATATACTATACTTATTAAGAAATATTTTTATATATAACAGTTTGCTATCAATTATTTAATATATTAGAACACAATAAAATATTAAAAATCATATAATGCAATAGAATAAA
>JAHAIU010000008.1 GCA_018372555.1 Clostridium sp. | reverse complement strand
TATCTATTTATTTAACTTTATTCCAGTATTCATATTAAACAAATTTTTATATATACTATCGAAGCCATCATCTTCTATTTCTACATCTTCATTATCATTTACATAAAATTTATCTAAGGTGGAAACTATTAAATTAAATTTTTCTATATTTCCTTCCTGAAGTAAAACTTTAAGAATATATCCTAAATGTCCCTCTATGTATTTTTGTATTTCTCTTGCTTCCTCCTCTTTTACTTTACCTTCTTCTTTTAAAGTCTTTATAGGACCATTATTAAAAGTGAAGTAAGTTAAAGCCTTAGATGCTTTCTTAAGATATTCTTTTTCATTATTATTCATATGCATACTCCTATTTATTTTTATGTTCATATTAATTTAATATATAAGTTAATTGATAGACTGTAATCTTTATACTATAATTAGTCTAATATATAATTACGAGGTGATAAAATGAAATTCTTAAATGGAATTTACGGAATCGATTATTTAACTTTATTCTTACTTATTTTAAGTTCTTTATTTAATATTTGGACAATTACACTTCCTTTAGGCTTTATCTGCCTTATTTTATCATTCTTTAGAATGCTTTCTAAAAATCATTATAAAAGAAGAAGTGAAAATCAATCCTTTATTAGAATAGTAAATAAGCCATTAGGAAAGCTTGGAATGGCTTTACCTTATAATAGTAATCCTATTACTATTAATGATTTTATATATGGCTTTTCACTCCTTGGAAATAAGATTAAAAACTGGTCACAATATAAAATAACTAAGTGTCCAAGCTGTGGTCAAAAATTAAGACTACCTAGAAGAAAAGGTAAGATTGTTGTTACCTGTAAAAGATGTAATAACAAATTTGATTTAAGAACATAGTTTTCAAACGGATAATGAATAATGAATAATGGATAATTAAGGATAAATTTCCTTAGGGAGTTTTTTTAATTTCTTTTTAGAAATTCTGAAAGAATTACTCCCTTAATTTCTCATTATTCATTATTCATTTTTAATTTCTAAGGTATATCTACTCCTCTTGAGGCTACATAAATTTTAAACCACTGATCTCTAGTTAATTTTAGCTTACTTCCATTAACTGCAGATTTTATTCTTTCTAGCTTTCCTGATCCAACTATAGGCATAATCTTACTTGGATGCATTAAAAGCCAAGCATATATCACTTCATCTATATCATTAGCAGACACTTCATACCTCACTTTTTCTAGAGCCTTTCTTACCCTTACAACTCTTTCATCTTTCCCTTTAAATATTTCTCCTCCTGCAAGAGGTGACCACGCCATTGGTTTCACTCTTTTTTCTAACATTAAATCAAGGGTTCCATCTTCAAAGGCATTTAAACATAAAGGTGAAATTTCTACTTGATTAGTTACAAGCTTGTCATCTAAATATGAATTTAACATATTAAATTGAGATGGTAAAAAGTTAGATACTCCAAAATTTAGTACCTTTCCATCCTTTTTTAATTTACTAAATACTTCAGAAACTTCATATGGATTTAATAAGGCGTCTACTCTATGAATTAATAATACATCAATATAATCAGTATTAAAATTCTTTAAAGATCTCTCAACAGATTTAATAATATGATCCATACTAGTATCATAGCAATGAGATTTATTTTCTGGTCTTTTATCAGACTTAAATTTTATTCCACACTTAGTAACTATCTCTAGTTTTTCTCTAAGACCTTTTTTAATTTTTAAAGCTTCACCGAATTTTTCTTCACAAGAAAAGTTTCCATAAATATCAGCGTGATCTACAGTAGTTATTCCTAAGTCATAAACATCTTCAATTAACTTAACCAATTCCTCATTACTAAGATTCCAATCCATTAATCTCCAATAACCATGAACCAACCTAGAAAATTCCAAATTATCATTTAACTTAACTCTTTCCATATATAATCTCCTCCCTTTTACCTTTTAAAATTCACATTAATATTATATCACAGCTGATTATATTTAAGCTGTAATAAAGTTATTACATTTTATTAAGTTAGTTCATAGGTAAAACGTATTAGCCATGCTTAAATTATATACTTTCAATTAATGCAATTTGCTTTAAAATTATTTTTCACTCAAACTTCTATAAGATTACAAAATGTAAAATATATATTGAAATATATATAAACCCAAATAAATTTACATACTTTATTATACTTTCTATTTAAAATAATTTCTATAAAATAAGAACCTTATACTTAAAGTTACATTTACTAAAATCCTTCTAAATAAACTAACATTAATATGTATAAAGTTCTATTTAAAAACTATTTTTCAGTTTTAATACTTATATTATTTCCATCTGATGTTAATGTAATTTGTCCTTGAGTGTCTGTTCTATATGCTTCAATATTTTGTTCTTTTATTAAGTTTATAGTTTCCCTATGAGGGTGTCCATATGAATTATCTACTCCACAACTTATTATTCCATACTTTGGTGAAATAGCCTTAATAAACTCTGTACTTGAAGATGTTGAAGATCCATGGTGACCAAACTTTATAACATCACCTTTTAGCTTATCAGCATATTTATCTAAAACTTCCTTTTCTGATTCAGCTTCAGCATCACCTGTAAAAATAAATTTATTATTACCAAATGTTAACTTCATTATAGGTGAATAATCATTTAAATTATCATATGATTCATGCATTGGTGAGTACACATCTATTCTAGCACCTTCTCCTAGTTCGATAGTTGTTCCTTCTTTTATTACCTTAGGTTTTAACCCTTCATTAGTTACTGCTTTTATCATATTTTCAAATGTCTTAGTATTATGAGTAGTTTTTGGCATATAGAAGTTTTCCACATCATATCTTTCAAATACTTTGGTCATTCCACCTATATGGTCTTCATGGGGATGGGTAGCTATAACCATTTCGAAATCATCAATATTTTTTTCTTCTAATTGTTTCATTAATTTATCTGAATCACTTCTTGGACCAGCATCTATTAATATATCAAAATCATTTACCCTAATATAAGCCGAATCACCTTGTCCAACATCTAAATAAGAAATTTCTATATTTCCATTAGCATGTAATACACTAGGCTCTACTTTATCTTTATTAAAGAAAAAAGATACTCCAGCTAGAATTGCAAAAACTATCACTACTATTAATTGAGCCTTTTTATTTCCCTTATGTTTTTTCATATTCCTTTCAAAGGATTTCTTTAAGTCATTCTCTCTTGTCAAAACTCTTCCTCCTTATGATATTAAGCTATTAAACATTATATTCAGAATGAGTGCAAATGTCAAAAGGCACTGCATTATGTCCTGCAGTGCCCCATAGTCATTGGTCTGTCGCTCTTCACTTATCGATTGTGCGGCAGCACTTTCTAACTACACCTTTATTATTTGAAAATTGTATTATTATTATTCACTTTAATAGTTGAATTTTTATTTTTTATATTTATCATGGTTTTTGTGACTGTTGAAACTAATATTATCCCTAAAGCCAGTGCTCCGGCTGAAGCAATTGTCTTAATACCTGTTTCTAAAGATTTCATCACATTTCCAGTAATGGCTTCAACCATAGTATAATACATTCCGCCTCCTGGAACTAAAGGTATTAATGCAGCAATTACAAAGGTAGTAACTGGAGTTTTTAGTATTCTTGCAAATACCTCTGAATAGATACTTAATGAAACTGCAGCTATAAATAATGATGTGATATCAGAAACTCCAAAAAGCAATGATACTTTATATGCAAACCATCCAAGTGCCCCACAAAGAGCTGCAAATATAAGATTTTTATCCTTTATATTAAATACGATGCCAAAGGCAAAGGATGCTATAAATGCAGATATAACTTCAATTATCATACTATATTCCTCCAAAGACTCTTATCCAAAAACTTAAAACAACCCCAGTTCCTACCGCTACTGCAATAGCTGTTAAAAAAGCTTCAGCACCTCTCGCTAGACCTGATACTAAATCACCAGCTACAGTATCTCTAATAGCATTTGTAATTGCAAGTCCGGGTACTAATAACATAATTGAACCAATTATAACCTTGTCCATATCATTAGCTAAGTTCACTTTAATCGATATAATAGCTAAAAAGGCTAATACTCCTGCTGAAATGCTAGTATTAAAAAATGAATTTAATCCTATTTCTTCGCCTTTTATTGAAACTGCCTTAACAGCTAATCCTATTAAAAAAGCTGCTATGGCATCCATAATAGAACCACCAAATAAAAATACAAATCCAAAAGCTCCTAAAGCTGAAAAAATAATAGTGGTCTTATTATCATATCTTTTTTCTTCTCGTATTTTTTTTAACCTTTTCTTTATTTCATAAATATCAAGGTTTTCTTTATTTATATTTCTAGACAAATCATTAACCTTATGTATCTTTTGAAGATCAACAGATCTATTAGTTATCCTTACTACTAAAGACTTAATTTTACCTTTATAAGTAACAGATGTAACTATTACTGTTGGGGTAGCATAACTACTTGCTACTTCCACTCCTAATGATAGGCAAATTCTGTTTATAGTTTCTTCAACTCTGTAAGCTTCAGCTCCACTTTCAAGCATAATTTGTCCTGCGTAAGATGCAACTTCTAATATTTCATTAAACTCCATAATTCACCTTAGATTAAAGCTTCAACATCTTTAAGCTTTGCATTTCTTATAGTAAAAATCATATCTTCATCTATTCTAAGCTTACACTCATCTTCATTTATCTTAATCTTATTTAAAGTAATGCCAGTCCCACCTAATTCTTTGTACTTGGTATTAGCAATATCTATATTAAACAATCCATTTTTTGCTCCTGTTATTTTAATATAGCTTCCTCTGCAATCCTGATCCTTTATATTCATAGTAATTATATTATTTCCCTTAATAACAACCTTATCTTCAGGGACAGATATAATTTCTACTTCTCCTACAATGGTCATCCAGCCACCACTTAACTTTGCCTTAGATAGTAGTTCAACTTTATAATCCTTAGTTAGTTTAGTTAGTAACTGTCCAAGCTCATAAATACTTAAATCATATTTCATAACTTATTTCCTCGCTGTATAAATTAAATTTTCTTCATTATACTACAATTAATAATCATTATCCATACATTCTTTATTAATATATTGAATAAAACGACTTACCTCATCTTGTCTTCCATATCCACCTTCAATATTATAGGTTAGATATAGTTTTTTCTTAGCCCTAGTTAAAGCAACATAGAAGGTCCTCATTTCCTCTTCAAGGTTATTATTTTTAATGGCTATATATGAAGGGAATACCCCTTCCTTAAGACCTGATATAAATACTATATCGAACTCTAACCCCTTAGCTTGATGCACAGTTATAATTGGCATTCTCTTTTTATTTGTTCTATTAATTATTAAGGCTTCAAGTTCACCATTTGACAAGCTAACAATTTTCATAATATCCAATAACGAATCTCTATTGCTTTTTGATTTGTCATCTAATTCTTTTACAAGGACATAAAAATCCCTAAGTCTTTCTATTTTTTCATAAGCTTCCCTTTCAAGCTCTTTACTTCTCCCACTATATAAAGATTTAATATTAAAAGTATTAATAATATCAACTATTATATCCTGTGGTCTTTTCTTTTCAGCTCTAATAAATAGCTCATTTAAAACATTGCTAATTCTTGAAAAAGACTTTGTATGTTTTTGTACTAAGCTAATTCTTTCCATAGATGTAGGGATAATATCATTATTTATAGCCATTACTAATAAGTCTTTTGTAGCTAAAATATCATCCATTGCATCATGGCTTGGTTTATTTTCTGTATTAAAGACTTTACTTAAAGTTTCTAATTTATAATTAAATAAGTTTCTATGAAATCTTCTATAAATATCTAACGTATCATAAAAGCCTTTAAACTTTGGACCTTCAATATTATTTCTAGAAAGCTCACTAGTTAAAATATTTATATCATATTGAACATTATGCCCTACTATTATAGAGTCCTTAGAAAACTCAATAAATTTCTTTAATGTCTTTTCTTTATCTTCACCTTTTTCACTTAAAAAATTATCACTAAATCCATGAACCTTATAAGAATCTTTAACTGACCTCTTGTTTCTAAGGAATTTTTCAAAGCTTTCTATTACCTTTCCTTCACTATTAATTTTAATAGCTGCAATTTGTATAATTTCATCTTCCGTTACATCTGTTCCAGTACTCTCAACATCAAAAACTATAATATTATTATTTTTAAACTCATTAATTAAAAGAGCAAATTTCTCCCCATATAATAAACTATTATTATCTATAAAATCAGTTATAGATATTCCAGCTTCCTTATATTCCTTACTTTCAATAACTCTTAGTGTAGTATCTCCTATCCCAGTAGGAAGTCTTTTAACTATTCTTTTTAAACTTACACTATCATATTTATTTGCTATAAGTTTCAAAAATGCAATTATATCTTTTATTTCCTGTCTTCTAAAAAATTTAAATTGATCAACTAAAATAAATTCAAATTCTGCACCTTCATATCCTATTATCTTAGATAGCTCTCTACTTAAGTTAATATTATAATTATTATCCCTACTTAAAATACAAGTTTTAGCAATATCCTCACCATTACTTTTCAATTTTTTAATTTCATCAAAAATAAACCTAGCCTCTTCTCTTAATGTATTTCTTTTAACTAGATTAATTTTTTCACCTATCTTATCAGCTTCTGAAGTTATTTTATCATTATATATAGAGTTGTACCTGTCATTAAAAGCATTTTCTAAGAAACTTAAAGCACCCTCTGTTATATATTTAGTTGATCTATAGTTTTTAGAGAATATTATACTTTCAGGATTGTAGCTCTCTTTAAAAAATTCAAATATTTTTTCTGGCTCTGACCCTCTCCAACCATATATAGTTTGGAACATATCTCCACATAATAAAATATTATTATCTCCAAATATCTTTTCTATTACTGAATACTCTAAAGTGCTAGTATCTTGAACTTCATCTATATTAATATATTTAAACTTTGTTTTTAATCTTAAAACTAATTCTTCATCTAATAATAACTCTTTGGCCTTAGTTGTTAAATCTGCAAAATCTAAACCATGATTACTATAAAGTAAAGAATTATAAAGAACTACTAATCTCCCACCATATTTCTTTAAATCTTCTTCCATTTGAAAGTCAAACTTCCCCTTATAAGTACATAGATGTCTTATCCTTTCATGGTTAAATTTAAATATATGATTTATTGCTTCATTATAGGATTTTAATAAATCATCACCAAATAAATTAAGTTTTGCTTTTTCTACTTTAACTATATCTATAAAGTTTTGGATTTTATTAATTGGGTAATTATAAAAATTACATTCCTTAATTATTTCCTTACAGTCTTCTTCATCAAAAACTATAGAATTTGAAAATATATCTGTTTTTTTCTTAGCTTCACTTTTTATTAAATCAAAACAAAAGCTATGGAAAGTTCTAATGGTTATATCTTTTGCACTTTCCCCTACTATTTTCTCTATCCTTTCCCTCATTTCAGCACAAGCCTTATTAGTAAATGTTATACATAGTATTTCTTCAGCTTTTGCTTTTTTAGACTTTATTATATTAGAAATCCTAGCTGCTAATGTGTTAGTTTTTCCTGTTCCCGCTGAAGCTAGTAATAATATATTCTTTTCTAATTCATCTATAACTAATTTTTGCTCCTTATTAAAGGCCATAGCTTTACCTCCTAAATTTATATTTATAACTATTATAACATTATAAATTCCACAGAGATGTCGAACAAACAGCCAAAATTAAGAATCAAAAATTAAAAATGGAGAATTATTGATGTAATTACTTTCTAAAACTCCAAAAGGAGTTTTTTCATCAATTATTCATTCTTAATTATTAATTTTTATTGTGCGACAGCTCCATACCTTTACTTTGTCCTACTATTATTAATTTAAATAAAATGATATGCTATAATTATTAAAAATTTAATGTACTGGAGTTGATTACATTGAAATTTAAATATATATTGATTTTCATCATGTTTTTTTCATTATATTTTTCACTTAATTACTATGTTGGTAGAAGAATTTTTAATGGCTTTAACTATATTTTCAAAATAACTCCTATATTTTTCTGGATTATATTTTGGTTTTTATCCTTAGCTTATATAATATCTATGACATTAAATAAATATTTACCCTCATCCATAAATGACTTTTTATATTTAATTGGATCTTATTGGCTTAGTATTCTTATGTATAGCTTACTAACTTTCCCTATAATAGGTTTAATAAATTATATCATTAAAAAAGCTAATTATAATAATGATAAAATTTTTATATTTGAGACTATATTAATAGTGACTTTATTTACAATTATTACTCTAATAGGTAGTTTTAATGCTAGGAGTTCTAAAGTAACATCTTATGATATAAATCTAAAAGATAAAACTTTAAATTCTCCTTTAAATATTATTATGGTATCAGATATTCACCTAGGTAATTTAATTAAAAATTCTAGACTAGAAGAATTAGTAAATGAAATAAATGACTTAAATCCTGATATAGTTCTATTAGCAGGTGACATAATAGATAGCGATATTAATCCATTTATTGATAACAATATGGCTGAAGAATTCTCTAAAATAAAGTCTAAATATGGAACCTTTGCAGCCTTAGGAAATCATGATTTTTTAACTAAATCTGAAGATAAAATAGTTGAACTTCTAAAAGATAACTCAGTAACTGTATTAAGAGATGATAAAGTTCTTGTTAATGATAGTTTCTATATTATAGGTAGGGATGACTCAAGTGTAGATAGGCTTTCAGGTATAAAAAGAAAATCCCTTGGAGAAATAACAAAGGACATAGATAAATCAAAACCATTAATAGTTATAGATCATAATCCTAAAGATATAAATGATAGCTTAGATGCTGAAATTGATCTTCAAGTTTCTGGACACACTCATAAAGGTCAAATAGTTCCAGGTAACCTTATAACTAATAGTATCTTCGAAGTAGATTATGGATATCTAAAAAAGGATTCTTTAAATGTTATAGTATCATCTGGTTATGGAACTTGGGGGCCTCCTGTAAGAATAGGAAGTAGAAGTGAAATAGTAAAAATAAACTTAAACTAATAATTCTCAAATACTACAAATGCAATTTAAACTTAGTATTCTAATTTAAGTAATTCAAAAGAAAATCTCTAATTAATAATAAACCAAATAATTTACACTAAAAAGGAGCTGTCACACAATTATCACTATTGTGCGACAGCTCCAAAATTAAACTTCAAGACTCTCACAGAAACTTTTTATCAATTCTTATCTCATATCTCTTGTCTCTTATCTTTTAGTTCTTAGTTATCTTATCTCGTAGCTTAATTTAATAAATCTTTCTATATCTTCTTCAATAAGTTTTAAAGAATTTCTCCAGAAATTAACGTCATGAACATCTATATTCATAATTTTAGTTACATCAGCAACCTTGTTCTTTCCTGTTACCTTAAGTAATTCTTCATATTCACTACAGAAAGAATCTCCTCTATTTAAATATTCAGCATATAAACCTTTTGCAAAAAGATTTCCAAAGGCATATGGGAAGTTGTAGAAGTTTGCTGTTGCATAATAATAATGGGGTTTCCATGTCCACATATATTTATGAAGATAATTATTATCAAGCCCGTCACCATAAGCTTCTTTTTGAGCCTTAAGCATTGCCTCATTAATTTCTTCTACTGATAAAGAGCTTTCTTTTCTTTTTTCAAAAACTTCACTTTCAAAAAGATATCTTGAATAAATATCTACAATAACTTGTGTGCAGTCTGAAATTTCTGCTTCTAATATAGCAAAAGCTTCTTCCTTTGGCGCATCTTTAACAGCACTTTTCTTAATTATTATTTCGCAAAAATTTGATGCTGTTTCTGCTAAAGTC
Organism: Clostridium sp.; assembly: GCA_018372555.1. Classification (GTDB taxonomy): domain Bacteria; phylum Bacillota; class Clostridia; order Clostridiales; family Clostridiaceae; genus Clostridium. The sequence goes on along the minus strand of JAHAIU010000008.1, from coordinate 26,497 downwards.
ATAGGATATTCTGAATTAAGTGCAGTTTCACTATTTAAACATTCTCCATGGAATCCATGTCCAAGCTCATGAGCCATAGTAACAACATCACTAAAACTATTTCCATAATTTAAAAGTATTCTGCTTTCTCCTATCTTTTTAATACTTTCACAGAAGGCTCCACCAACTTTTCCTTCCTTTGGATAAACATCTATCCAATTATTATCAAAGGCCTTTTTTGCAAAGTCAGCTAAATTATCACTAAAGCTTCTAAAATTCTTTAATACAAAGTCTCTTCCCTCTTCAAAGGTAAAATTCATTTCCTTTTCTATTACAGGTGCATATAAATCATAAAATGGTAGTCCATCTTTATGTCCAAGCAATTCAGCCTTTCTTTTTAAATACTTTCTAAAGACAGGTAAACTCTCCTTAATTGCAGTTAACATCGAATTCAAAATATCCTCATCCATTCTGGACTCTTCTAGAGTCATATGAAGTGGTGATTTATATCCCTTTAATGATGCAGTAGTTAATACTTCGCCCTTAATTCCATTTAAAGCTGCTGCAACACCTTCTTCAATTTTCTCATAAGATTTTATTTCTGCATCATAAGCTTGCTTTCTAACCTCAGCATCTGTGCTATATGCCATATTTAAAACCATAGTTAAAGGTAAAGATTCTTCTTTTCCATCAACAGTTATATCTACCTTATGAGTAGAAATTAAATAATCCTTATAATTAAGCCATGCATCAGATCCTGTATTTCTCATTCTAGCAATTATTGATTCTTCTTTGTCACTTAAGATATATTTATTTTTTTCTATAATTTCTTTTATTATAAAATTATGTTCTTTTAATATACTTGATGATTCAATTAAAGTATCTATATTTTTTATAGAAGCAATCCACTTATAAAGTTTAGTTAGTGGCTCTGCTAAAAGACTAAATTTAGAATTTATAATATCTAAATATTTTCTTGCCGTTTTATCTTTTGAATCAGCGCTGATTGTCAAGTTAGCTAATGAACTAATTCTATTTAAAAGCAAATTAATCTCTTCAAATTTACCTATAAATACTTCTAGTTCATTTGCATCTCCTTTTCCCTCTTTTACTTCTCTAGAAAAGGTATTTAGCTCATTAATTTTATTATCTAAATTTTCTAAATCACCTAAGAACTCCTTTGACGTAAAGGAAGTATATATTTCTTTTAAACTCCAATTATATGTCATAATAATCAGTCTCCTTTCATTAATCAATACTAAAATTATAGTATTAATTTATTCATTTTTCAATTATTTACCACTCTACATTATATAATTTTTATTTCTAAACTTTAATGGTGATACCCCAACAAACTTCTTAAAGGTATTAGTAAAATGACTTTGATCATGAAATCCTAATAATATACTTATTTCTAATATACTTTTTTCAGTAGTTAAAAGTAAGGTTTTCGCTCTTTCAATTTTAATTTCTCTTAAATATCTCATAATAGATTCACCTTTATATTTTTTAAAAGATGAAGATGCATATCCTATGGATATATTGAGTTTTTTACATATTTCCTCTAAGGATGTATGATTTTCAACATTTAAATGAAGGGCTTGTATAAGTTTGTTTACTGTAAAACTTTCAGTGATTTCATTGTTATTATTAAGTAGATTCATATACTCTTCAAGCATATCTAATTCCACTTCTTGTAACTCTTTTATTGTAATGTATTCTTTAATTTTCTTATAATATTTATCATAGATACTATATAAATACTTCTTTGGAATTCCATTTCTTGATATTTCTCTTGCATAAACTGCATTCCATATTATTAAGTCATCAACTTTACTATTTTTATCTTTCTCATATTCTATTTCTGAAATCTGTTTATTTTTAATTATTTTTATTAATTCATCCTTATTTCTGCCTTCAATTAATAAAGTAACCTTGTTATTTAAAATATTAAATTCATCATTATATCCTTCAAATGCATCCTTCATATTCTCTTCTCCTTTTATAAAATAGTAATTATATACACATTATAGATATTTTTTCTATCTTCTACAATTACCTTGCTAAAATTTTACAATAACTTAAAAAAAGTATATTTTTTTTGCAGATTTAGAAGTTATGTCTAATAATAATGATAATTTTATATTTATTTCCATATTTCATTCGTTTTCCATTATCCAAATGCCAATAATTGGTAATATAAATATTATTTACATCACCAATTATTCTTCTTATCTTATTTAATTATATTTAAAACATAAGTTTTAAACTCTTCAAAGCTACCATTTGATATAGAAGCTCCTTTATTAATTTTATTACTACTGAAATTATATTCACATGCTCCATAGTTAAAGCTTGCACTTGATACTATTATACTTGAATCTGTCACTCTATAATTTACATTACAAAGTATTACTTCCTTACAGAATTCTACAAAATCATTCACTTTATCTAATTCTCCATTAGATACTACATTTAAAGCAAATTTAAATAAACCATATCCACCTATTAATGGTATCATTTGACCATTTCCCATATAAAATACTTTTCCCATATTATAAAAATACTTCATATTTCCATAAGACATAGTTCTATATTCTGTATTTATTTCTAACTCTTCATTATTTAAGCTCTCAAACTTTTCTACTATTTCATCCCAAGCTTTAGCTTCAGCACTTTTGTTATTGCTAATTACACTTTTAAATTGTTCAAATGCCTTTTCTAAATCTTTATCTTTATTCACTAAAGATCCGTTAACTTCTACTCTATACTCATTATTTTCAAATATTAATTCCACTTTACTATTCATATTAAACTACCTCACTTATGTATATTATTAATTAATAATGATTATTATAACATAATGAAATAAACTTTCCAACCTATTATTACTTAACTATCTCATAAGGCCAATCTTTTATTCCACCCAAATCATACACATTAGTATATCCCATTTCAACTAATAAATCAGCAGCTTTTTTACTCCTATTTCCGCTTCTACAATAAACTAATATTTTTTGCTCTTTATTTACTAATAACTCTTCTGCTTTATCCTCTAAATCATCTACTGGAATTAACACACTATTTTCTATATGTCCACTGTTATACTCATCTTCTGTTCTTACATCTAATATTATTACATCCCTATTATTCATCTCTTCTTTTGCTTCCTCTGATGTAATCTTTGATACCTTAACTGATTCTTGATCCTTAGAACTTATTTCTTTATTCAAAGTTGTACATCCTGAAATAAATAAAGTACTTAATATTAGAAATAATGCTATTATATTTTTTTTCATAACCATCACCTCTCACCTATTATAATATATAAAAAAAATTAAGTTTGTAATAAAGTCACAAACTTAATCTTCAATACTTTATATAGTTATTTCTAATAAATACACTATATAATAATTTTCCCTTTATAATTTTTTTATTAATTAAAGTGAGAGCTATTATTTAATAAGCTTTTTAATATTAATCTCTAAAATCTCATCATTTAGAGCACCTTCTCTATCGTATATTATATTACCACCTTTATCTATAAATATAGTTCTTGGAATCCCTCTAATATTATAAGCATTTGCTGCACTATAATCTAAGTCATATAATATATCCATTTCTAAATCATTATCTTTTAAGAACTTCATAGCTTTTTCTTTCGTCTCTCTTTGACCATCAGTTAAATTAATCATCAGAAATTCTACCTTATCACCATATTTATTTATGGCATCCTCAAAATATGGCATTTCTGCTTTACATGGTCCACACCAACTTGCCCATATATTAATTACTACAGGCTTCTTATCTTTATAATCCGATAGTTTTACAATATTTCCTTCTTCATCATAAACTTCAAAGTCCTTTGCTTCTTTTACCTCTTGCTTTATATTACTATCTTCTACACCTAAATATTGTCCCGTTAAATATCCATATCCAAACTTAACAACTAAAATTAGAACTGCTAATGCTACTGTAAGTATTATAACCTTCCACACACTCTTCAAAATTCACCCTCCTTAAAATAAGGTAATATATGAAAGTAATAAATAATCCACATATTTCCTCATTTTCTTTTTTACTATACTATAACATAATTGGTATGATGTATAAAGATAATGATTATTATATTCAATGTTTTATTATGTAGTTTTAAAAACTATATATTGCATTATTAAAAATTTTGTGTTATCTTATTAATATAATAAATTGCGGAAGGAATGTTATGAATGAATAAAATTGCTTTAATAACTGATAGTACTTGTGGTTTACCTAAAGAATATGTAAATAAATATAATGTAAAAGTTGTGTCTTTAAAAATATTATATAAAAATAGGGAATATATTGATGGTGTTACTATCACTCCTGATGAAGTATATTCTAGACTTAAAGAAGAACTTCCTACTACTTCTATGCCTTCAGTTCAAGATGTTAAATCTTTATATAGTGAGTTAGAAACCGAAGGATATACTCATGCTATAGTATTACCTGTATCTTCTGGGTTATCAGGTACTATAAATAGCTTTAGATTAGCTAGTGAAGATTTTAGTAATATAAATACTTTCATTTTTGATACTAAAATACTTTCTATGGCTGTTGGTTTAATTGTCATTGAAGTTGGTAAAATGATAGAAGAAAATAAAGATTTTGACTATATCTGTAATAAGATACCTAAAATTAGAGAAAACTTATGGATGTATTTCACAGTTGATACATTAGAATATCTAATTAAAGGTGGAAGAATCGGTAAAGTAATAGGTGGTATCGGTCAATTACTTAATTTAAAACCTATTATAACTATGGATGAAAATGGTGCTTATACTAACCATTCAAAGGTAAGAGGCTCCAAACAAGCCTTTAACAAATTATCTTCCCTAGCAACAAGTATTTTAGATAAAGGTAAAGGAAAAGTAATAGTTATGACTGGAACTATGCATGAAGAAGCTAATAAATTAAAAGAAACTTTAGAAAAACATATAAATACTACATTTATATATAAAGGTACTATCACACCAGCAGTTGGAATTCATTCAGGCCCAAGACTACTAGCTGTAGCAGTAATGCTAGAACAATTTTAAAATGAAAAATATAGAATGAAGAATGTAAAATTAATAAAAAAACTCCTAAGGGAGTTTTGAGAGATAAAGAATTTTTTCAGTAATTCCCAAGGAATTACCTCCTTAATTTTTCATTCTTATTTCTTAATTCTTAATTATAAAAGGGATGCTTTCGCATCCCTTTTATTGTTCTTCATGATCAAAGTCTTTTCCTGTTTGCATAGCTACTTTTTCAGCTACTAAGTTCCTTAACAATATATCTACTGTCCATTCTCTTGAAGTTTCAGTAACTGTTGCTTTTAAAACATTATTTAATCTAAACTTCTTTAGATTTTCTATAAATAATCCTATCTTATTTCCTGGTATGTTATTAAATATTATCGCTTTATTTTTTACTCCATCTTCAGCATCAGTTAGTAAGTTATTGTTTATAACATCTTTTACTAAAGTATTACTATTTTTATAATTTATAAGTACCTTATCTCTTATTCCAAGCATACCAGCTAAATTGCTTACAGTTTTAACTTCCTTACCATTAAAGTTACATAATATTAAACAACTTCTACCTTCTTCAGTTGTAGTTTCTTTAGTATCTAATAATTCAAATGACATAAATTTCTCCTTTTCTTACATAAAGTGATTCTTATCTTCAGATTGAGTTTTCTTAACAGAAATACCCTGTGCTCCATCTGAAGATTAGAAGAACTAATCCAAACGCGTAGCAGTGCTTAGCTCCCACTTATAAAAAGTGAGAGTCTTAGCAATGGTAACCATCGGATAAACATTTCTTATTTATATCATATAAAATACTTAAGAATTAAGCAACCTTGATTTTTTTAGATTTAATTTTGAAGTAATAGTTAATATTATATCTACTAAAATAATTATTGCCAAAATAACAATAATTGGCCTTATAAATACTTCTAAGCTTAAATAAAAATTTCTAACAACAGGATTAATATAAGTTATTCCTATATATGATAAAACTCCCCAATATAATGAAAACTTTAAAGTAATTAATCCTTTATAATTATATCTAAGCTTACTATAATCCCAATACATTTCATTAAAAAACTTTAATAGTAAATATCCACTTATAAATTCTACTATTGTAGGAACTAATATATAAATCATTATAGTTGTAATAATATTTAAATTAAAATACTCATTAAATAATATTAATAATGTAAAGGCTATTCCATACATAGGTTTATATGGTCCTTTTAAAAAACCTTCCTTTTTAAATCTTCCAGTAATTATAAAGCTATAAACCTCTTCTATTATCCATCCAACTATAGAGTAAAAAATTAGGTTAAATATAGTTAAACTTAATATTGTCATCAAAAGCACCAACCTTTAGCAAATTATACTTTTAGTTTAACCAAGGAAATAAATTAAATACCTAATTTTATACAATGAAACTTTTCAATTTATAAGAATAGAATAGTGTATAATGCTTAAAAGGGGAGATTAAAATAGAGTCTACTTATAAAAAGGTTAAAAACATTTTACTTATTCTTTTATTAGCAAACTTATTTGTTGCAATATCTAAAATACTAATTGGACTAATAGTTAATAGCTCTAGTGTAATGGCTGATGGATTTCACTCTATATCTGATAGTGCATCTAACATTGTAGGAATCATAGGTATTACCATGGCTTCTAAACCTAGGGATACTGACCACCCATATGGTCATAAAAAATTTGAAACTATATCAAGTATTTTTATTGGATTAATGCTATTACTTTTAGGATTTAATGTTATAAAAACATCAATCTCTAAACTATTCACTCCTTATACATTATCTATAACTATTGAAAGTTTGGTAATTATATTAATAACTTTAATTGTAAATATCTTTGTAGCCCTATATGAAAATAAACAAGGTCAAAAGTTAAATAGTAAAATTTTAATTGCAGATTCTATTCATACTAAAAGTGATATATTTGTTTCTATTGGAGTATTATTTACTCTCTTAGGTGTTAAATTAGGACTCCCCCCCATTTTAGATACTTTTGTATCATTTATCGTTGCCTTATTTATTTTACATGCATCTTATGAAATTATTAAAGAAAATATCTCATCATTAACTGACAAAATTATGATTGAAGAAGAACTTGTAATTGATATATTAAAAGATTTTACTGATATTACGGATGTTCATAATATTAGATCAAGAGGTTATAAAGATCATATTTTTCTAGATATGCATATAAAGGTAGATTCAAAATTAAATGTAGATGAGGCTCATACATTAGTACACAAAATTGAAGATACATTAAATGATAAATTAGACAAAAAAGTTGATTTAATAATTCACGTTGAACCTAATAGTCATAATCATAATAGCAAAAGTGACTACTTATAAAGGTAGTCACTTTCATTTTAAAAGTATATATTTTTAGGTTCATTTATCTTTATATACTCATATATATTTAAGTAGTATTCACCATTGTATTCTATCTTTCCTAAAGCTTTTACCCATTGACCTTCATTAAACTTCTCATCTGCCATTGATTTAACTCCAATTATAAAAGAATCAGCTACACAGCAATTCATTTCTTCCCTAGCCAATATAAACTTATCACCTTCATATTTATATACAAAGCCTGTAAATATTATGTCCTTACCTAAGTACTCTTCACCTTTTTCATCTAACTCTTCTATAATATAATGAGTTTCATGATTAATTTCTATAGCCTTATGAGAAAGAACATTATTAAAATTATAATCACTAACTTCTTCATTTATAATATAACTTCTAAATATTAAAAACACAGCTATACCTAAAGTAAAAACTATAGGTAAAATCTTCAATGAATTATCCTCCCTAGAATTGAAAGTAAAAACTTTAGTAGCTTGCACTATAATCAACACTGGCAATATAATTAAAACTATTCTTAAATTTGCAGCACTTTTCTCACTTAAAAAATTCTGTATATCCCCTGTTATAATTAAAAAAGAAACTAAAGCCAATACTAAAATTAATACTAATAATGATATAAATTCATTTATATTAAATCTTCTCATATCCCTACTCCCCATAAGCTAAGTATTAATGAGGCAATAAATACTACTATACTTATTACTCCAATTAAAGTAACAGTAAAAGACTTTTTAAAGTATGAATTTAAAATTATAGCATTTTTAAGATCCATCATAGGCCCTAATATTAAAAAGGCTGATACAGCAGGTACTCCAAAATAATCTAAGAATCCTCTTGCTATAAAAGCATCAGCTTCTGAGCAAAGAGATAATAAAAATGCTAATAACATCATTATAAATATAGGCAAAAATCCTTTATTTGAAAAATTTATAAGAGTTTCTTCTTTTACTAAGACAATAAATATACTAGATAAAAATGATCCAAATATGTAGTATCTTAAAATACTTAAGAATTCTTTACTTCCATGCTCTAAACATAATCTAATATTAGATTTTTTATTAAAATAATCAACTACCTCACAACCACAATCACAATTATTTTCATATATACTACTTTCTTTAAATATATTTTTTTTCTTTCTTATTATTAATGACATAATAATACCTATAATCATTGAAAGTACCATTCCTCCAATAACCCTAATTAACACTACATTTATAGATTTAAATGCATAAAAAGTAGATGCAATAACTATAGGATTTACCAGTGGTGCAGATAACATAAATACTAAAGCTACAGCAATAGGCACTCCCTTTTTCATTAAGCTTCTAGCAATTGGAACTATAGCACATTCACAAATTGGTATTACAAGTCCTAGTAAAGCAGCTATAATTATTGAAAAAAAGCTGCTTTTAGGTAAAAATCTCTTTACTATATCTTCTGAAATATACACTTGGATTAATGATGATATTAAAGCCCCTATTAATATAAATGGAAGAGCTTCTAATACCATACTTATAAAAATATTAGCCCATCTTATCATTTATTTTTTCTTTAATAAGAGATTTAAGACTCTTTATAAATAAATTTCTTTTAAAATACTTATTACTCTTTATTTCTCTATCAATATAACTAGTTGAATCTATTGTAACTATCGGTGAATTAATATTGATATCCTTAATAAGCTTTATAGTTTCATCCCTTTTTTCATTGCTTATTAATGATATATTATTAAGTATTATAAGCTTACTTCCTTGAATAAAAGGTAATATAAGCTCCCCTAAATTTTTTATATATATTAGAATTTCTTCTGCATTTCCTATAAAATATCCACCATAAAAATCGATATACTTTCTTAAATTTTTATCATTACATATATCTTCTACACTATTAACTGATACAGTCCCATTGTATTCTACAACAATCCTATCAAAGGTATAAGTCTTTACTTCTCTTATTATTATCTCCTTTAAATATTCTATTTCTTCAATAAAAACAATCTTTACATTACTTCCTTTATTTATTAATGTATTTCCTTCCTCTAAAGAAATAATTAATACTTTTTCATCCATACATATCTCACTATCTAAATAAGAGTTAATAAATCTACTTTTTCCACTACCTAAAAATCCAAATACAAACTCAAGCTTAGTCTTCATCTTCTTTAACCAAAAAACTTTTTCAGTTCCTCCTTATTTAAATTTACTCCAATAAAGGAAATTACGCTTTCTATCTTATTTTTCATTTCCCTTAGTTCAAATTCTTCTCCTGCATAATCAAATTGTCCATAAGTACCTTCTCTTAAATTAATTACACCCTTAGCCCTAATAATGTCGCCATAAGCTTTAGAAGATGCTATAAATTTAAATTTTGCATTTAACTCTGCTTTAGAAAAAATATTTTTAGGATATATAGCATAGCTCTCAAAAATATCTTTTGCTGTAGAGCTTTTCCTAGAAGTACCTTTTAAACTTGCCTTTAAAGATGAATTTTCTATCTTTAACTTTTCATAATTTAATGAACTTAGTATTTCATTACTATTTAGTTCATTGTAAGGCTTCTTTATAATTTCTGATTTAGAATTAATGCTTCTAATGCTTTTTTCAATTTTATCAATCTTAAGATTATCTACTTTTTCAACTCTACTTATCACAATTTTTTTTGCATTTTTAATTTGGTCTATATAAAAATCTTTAAAATTAGTTATATACGAATCATACTTTTCAGGATTAATAACTGTAATTAAATTTTCTATAACTACCTTATCTCTTAAATCTACCTCTTTAAAAACCTTAATAATATCAGTAAGCTTAGCAACTCCTGATGGCTCAATAATTATTCTATCTGGCTTATATTTATCAATAACTTCAATACAAGCTTCCTTAAAATCTCCTGTAACTTCACAACAAATACATCCTGAATTTATTTCTCTTATTTTTATATTTGTATCCCTTAAAATTAATGAATCTATACTAACTTCTCCAAACTCATTTTCTATAATTGCAATATTTTCTTTATATGCCCCAGTAGATATTAATTTTTTTATAAGAAGAGTCTTCCCAGCACCTAGGAAACCTGAAAATATATCTATCTTTACTTTCATACTACACCTCAAAATATAATTACTCTAAACATTTTATGAAAACTTTCGCCCTTTTATTACTTCAGGTAAGTCAATTTCAAAGTTATTAACAAGCAGAAAAAAAGTTGAATAAGAAATCTTTAAAAGACTTCTTATTCAACTTATATTAAGTAATTCTTAAAAAATCACTTTTCTATTTTCCCCATTGGTTATTAGTAGCTGTTTTTTCAGCTCCATGAGATTTATGCTTCTTATCTTTACAATCAGTATTATTCTTGTTCTTAGCCATATTTACCACCTCCTACAGTACATTTATATTTTGTCCTTTTATAAAAATATAATTCTGTAAAAAAGTAGTTCTATATCCACTTAATCAAACTTATGAAAAATTTAATTATATGATAATCTTTTTATAATCTCAATTTATTTTTATAGTTAGTTTCTATATATTATAAACACCATATAACAAATATAAAGTAAAACTAATACTAAACCTTCTATTTTACCTAAAGAAAGTTTTTCTTTTTTTCCTGTAAACATAAATATTCCTAAAATTATAGATATAAAAATTAAAAATATCATATCTACTATAAGAGAACTTCTAACTAATATTGGATTTATAGTTGAAGAAACACCTAAAATTAATAATATATTAAAAATATTAGATCCTAAAACATTTCCTATAGCTATGTCATTTTCTCCTTTTATAGCTGCAACTATTGATGTAACAAGTTCAGGTAATGATGTACCCATAGCAACTATAGTTAAACCAATAAGTTTATCACTTAATCCAAAGGAATAAGCTATGCTACTAGAAGAATTAACTACTAAGTTTCCCCCAACCACTATTCCTATTATTCCAATTGCTATTTTTAAAATTGATTCTCCTATTTTATAGTTATTGATATCCTTTTCTTCTTCCTCTTCTGCATCACTATTTTTAGCAGTTTTTATTAAGTAAAAAGTATATATTATACAACCTATTAATAAAATAATCCCGGAAATTCTTGATAATTCAGCTTCTTTATTAAAAAGGGTTCTCCCAAAAGTTAATATTAATAATCCTAATGATACTACTATATTAACTAAATAATCCTTAAACATTGTTGATTTTTTAATAAGTATTGGCATTATAATAGCTGTTATACCTAAAACCATTAATGTATTAAAAATATTAGATCCAAGGACATTTCCAATGGCAATTCCATTGCTTCCTTCTATTGATGATATTAAACTTACCGCAAGCTCTGGTGTACTAGTACCAATGGATACTATTGTAAGTCCAACAATTATTGATGGTATTTTAAATTTTTTTGCAATATTTGAAGCAGAATCTACAAAAACATCTGCTCCTTTTATAAGTAGTATAAATCCTAGTATCAAAATAATATAATCCATTTTTACTCCTTTGTTTTTAAAAAAATAAAGGGCTGTCGCGTAAACAGCCCCATTAAAGTTTATTTTTGTTAGTATGTTGAATTACTTTTAGTTCCTTCGCATATTGCAATAGAAGCTGAAGCCCCTATTCTACTAGCTCCATTTTCTATCATAAGCTCTGCATCTTCTAAGCTTCTTACTCCACCTGAAGCTTTAACTCCTAATTCTTCACCTACTGTTTCTCTCATAAGCTTAATGTCTTTTGCAGTAGCTCCACCAGTACTAAATCCTGTAGAAGTTTTTACAAAATCTGCACCAGCTTCTTTCGATAATTTACATGCAGTTACTTTTTCTTCATCAGTTAAAAGACAAGTTTCTATAATAACCTTTGTTAACGCTTTACCTTTTGCAGCATTTACAACTGCTTCTATATCTTTTTTAACATAGCCTAAGTTTCCTTCTTTTAGCTTTCCCACATTAATAACCATATCTACTTCAGTAGCGCCTTTTTTAATTACATCTTCTGTTTCGAAAGCTTTTACTTCTGTAGTAGTTGCTCCTAAAGGAAATCCTATAACTGTACAAACCTTTACATCACTGCCTTTTAACATTTCAACTGCTTTTTCTACCATAGATGGATTAATACAAACTGATGCAAAGTTATATTCTAAAGCTTCCTTACAAAGTTTTTCTACTTCCTTTTCAGTAGCCTCTGGCTTTAAGATAGTATGGTCAATCATTTTTGCTAACTCATTTTTTTTCATTTAAGAATCTCCTCTCAAAACTTAATTTATAATTCCAAATATTAATTATATAAGAAAATTACACATAATTAAAGTAATTTTAAAATAAAGTTAACTGCTCTATAGTATTTTCTTTAAAGGATGATATTGTGACACCTATTAATCTAATATTTTCTGTAATATTCTCATTTTCAATTATTTCTTCACAGGTACTATATATTTCATTAAAATCATTAGTATAGTAATTTAAAGTTTTACTTCTAGTATGATTTACAAAACTTTCAGTCTTATATTTAACAGTTATAGTTTTCCCATAAATATTTTTATTTATTAAGTAATTACTTATTTCTTTTGAAAATTCCTTTAAGTATGATAATAATTCTTCTTTATCATTTGTATCTGACTTTAAGGTAGTTTCTTTTCCAAAGGATTTTCTATCACGAACTGGTACTACTTCCCTATTATCTATACCACGGATTCTATCATAAATTTCAAGTCCATATTTCCCTAGATACTCTATATAAAACTCTTTAGGCATTTCATATAAATCTTTTACTATAAAAATCCCCATATTGTTTAGTTTTTCTACTGACTTCTTGCCTAATCCATAAATTTTTGAAACTGGAAAAGGCATAAGTAAATCTGGCATCATTTCCTTATCTATTATCATTATTCCATTAGGTTTATTCCAATCAGAAGCAAGTTTGGCTAAAAATTTATTATATGAAATTCCAACAGAAATAGTTAATCCCACTTCTTTAAGAACTCTATACTTTATATATTTTGCTGCTTCAAGCCCACTTTTAAACTTGCTATTAGTAATATCTAAATAGGCCTCATCAATAGATAAAGGTTCTATAATTGATGTAACGTCTCTTAAAATATTAAATACTTTATTAGAAATTTCCTTATATCTATAAAACCTAGTTCTAACAAAGATACCATGAGGGCATAATTTTCTCGCAATAAATATAGGCATAGCAGAATGTACTCCATACTTTCTAGCCTCATAAGAGCATGTAGAAACTACTCCTCTTTCACTAACTCCACCAACTATAACTGGCTTTCCTCTTAGTGACTTATTATCAAGTTGTTCTACAGATGCAAAAAAAGCATCCATATCTACATGTAAAATTATCCTTCCCATCACTTCTCCCTTTAGGCCAAAGCTTCTGCAAACATTCCTTTATTTTTAGATTTAATAAAACTATATACACCTTGAGCTAATAACTCATCTATATAATTTCTATTATCTCCTATTGTGTTAAATGATATAATTGAAATAGCTATAATTGTTCTAAATCCCTTATCCATGTAGTATTCATATTCACTTTCCTCTTCACAAAGAGCTTCAACTACATCTTCTATTAGATCTATACTTTTTCTCATATCCCTGTTAGATAGTACACCTAATAGAGGTAAAAACTGCTGAGCTATCTTTATATCTCTTTTTTCCATTTGTAATATAAATTCCATCGTCTTATACATATGCCCTGAAGATCCATTTAACATAATAGCATTAGTTAAGCTCTGTATTCCATTTTTTGATTTAATATTTAAATTAGTTATATTATTATATATTGTTTCTATAAATTCATCAATTGTTGTAATATCTATATTATTTAAAGCCCATAATGCACATACAAGATAATCATCTTCTCCAGTGATATTATAATATTTTTCCTTTAATAATATAAATACATCTTTCATTTTTCTTGAGATTTTAAGCTTGTCTACACCTTTTCCATACTTAGCTATTACAAATGATGTTAATACTAAATAATCACACTCTTTAAAGCCTTCTTCTGTAAGTAAATCCATAATTTCATATATATCATTAATAATATTCTCTTCTTCATTTTCTAAAGCTATTAATAAAGATAAAATATATAATGTTTCTCCCCTAAAAGGTGATACTCTTGATGATGTATCTTTAATATATCTTCTGATTTCCCTTACCTTCTCAAAAGGTATGTCTTTGTTATTATGCGCAAAGACTAATGAAGCAAGATGGTTTATTAAGTCGCCATCATTTCTTAATTTTACCTTTGCATTTCTGTAGTTTTCAATTGTCAGATTTATTCTGTCTTTGAGAAGTTTATCCATATTAATACTCCCTCACTTTACTTTATGAATATTAAATCCTAAGTCTATTATACTATATTTTATGTGTCAGTATTATAACAAATTAATAACAATTTTTTTAATAAAATAAATTAGCCAAGGTAAGCTCTACTTATCTTGGCCTATTTTACTTATCCTTTGTTTTTTTCAAAGGTTAGCAGCAACAGAATAATAATGCTAAGGCAGCTAATCCAAAGAAACCTCCTCCACCACAGCCTCCACCGCAGCCGCATCCTCCAAATCCACCATCACATCCTCCAAAGCCACATCCTCCTCCAAAACCACATCCTGAGTTGCATGGTTGTCCAAAGCAACTACCATTTTTATCAAAGATAAATATTAACCTTACAGTTCTATCATTATCTTCTAAAAAGATTTGTGGAAATTCACATAAAAATTGTGATAATGCAGGGCTAAAGGATCTAACTATGATAGCAAATTCTTGCTCTCTAGCCATTTGGGAAACGCTATTGCAGCAACTTGAATCATTAAACTTACTACCTTCATCATTAAAACTGAAATTATCAAAGCCTCCACTAAAATTGTCAAAATCATCGTTATTAAAATCTGAATTATTAAAACCTCTACATGGATTTCTTCTTATAATTCTAATAGGACTAGATAATGCTACTACATTGTTACATGGTAAAGCTGGTGGACATAGTACTCCTTCGCACCCTGTAACTATAATATTTATCTTAATCCCATCACCACAGATACATTTAGGCAAATTTCTTCTTATTTCAATACCCGTACATTTATCTGCACAAATTACTAGGTTATATTCATTACACATACTGTTAACTCTTTGTAAGCAAACCTTCATTAGTAAATCCTCCTTTTTTATCTAAAGTGTATTTACTATATCCTATGAAGAAGTTTAAATATATTCTCTTAAAAAAGTAATTTTGAATAAAAAATATTAATTCTTCCTTATTTAATCTCTTCTAATTAGTAAGTTTAGACTAATAAAGCACCACTAAGTCATAGTAAAGTCTCCTTAATCACAATATTTTAAATTTTTGTTTTATAAATATTTTACTTATGTTATAATAACCTTGATATTATAATCGTTATATAAATATTTCTTAATATAAAGGAGTTTTAATTATGGGTTTCAAAGATAAAGTAAGTAAGTATTTTACTGATGCATATATGCAAAAGTATGGAGATAGAATGACTAGTACTGCTGGTACTGTTTTATCTGTTAAAATTGAAGAAAAGAACATATTAGGCATTTTTAGAAAAATAGATGCCATGATATTACTTAAGCCAGATGCAGGTAAGGGTGTAGTTAAAACTCAATATAAAGTAAGAAAGTGGTTTAAAAAACCGACTTTTATAGATGTAAAGCAAGGTCATAAAGTTATTATTATGGGAATTGAAGGTGAAAAAGGTAAAGCTGATTCTGACATAATCACTATTTCAAACATTTTAAATTTAACTACTAAAAAAGACCTACACCCATTTGATCATAGCCAAATAAAAAAAGCTAGACAACAAGCAACTAAAATGAGAGCAAGATAGTTTTGAATTAAAGAATGAAAAAATTAAAAAATGAAGGTGAAAACTCATACGGAGTTTTAAAATAAAGAGGTTGCCCTGAGGCAACCTCTTTATTTACTATTTTATTGTGATTTTTTAAAAAATCACTTCAATAATTCTTTCATTTTTTAATTTCTTCATTCGCAATTCTTTTATCAGCAATTTGGAACAAATTGCATCCTAAACTGTTAATTATTAATTTTTAACTGTTAATTGAAAACAACTACTTCTGTTTCTTCTAAAGCTTTATTAACTAATTCATCTATATTTAATACTTCTTCAGATTTTCTTATTAATTCTAATCTTGGTTTAGTCTTTGGATGCTTTGGAACAAATATAGTACAACAATCTTCATATGGAAGTATTGATGTTTCATAAGTATCTATTTCTCTAGCTATATCCATTATATCTGTTTTATCCATTGCAATTAATGGTCTAAATACTGGTCTATCTGCGCAGTCATTACTTACAACTAAGCCTTCCATAGTTTGGCTAGCAACTTGACCTACACTTTCTCCAGTTGCAACTGAATGTATATTATACTTATCTGCTAAAGCACATGCTACTCTCATCATAAATCTTCTCATTATAATAGTTAGCTCATCTTCTCTACATCCATTAATAATTGCCATTTGAATTTCAGTAAAAGGCACAATATGAAGGTTAACTCTTTCAGTATAATTTGATAATATCTTTGCTAAATCCTTAACCTTATCCTTTGCTCTTTCTGAAGTATAAGGATGGCTATGGTAATAAACGCAGTGTAATTCTACTCCTCTTCTAGCCATTAAATAACCTGCTACAGGAGAATCTATACCACCAGATAGCATAAGCATTGTGCTTCCATTAATTCCATAAGGAAGTCCTCCAACCCCTTTAATCTTATCCTTTGTTGTATAAATATATGCCTTATCTCTTATTTCTATATTTACTAGACATTCTGGATTTTTAACCTTAACTTCAAGTCCATTCATATTATAAACTACAAAGGCTCCTACTTCTTTAGAAGTTTCTAAAGAATTCTTAGGGAATGCCTTATTAGCTCTATTTGTTTCAATTTTAAAGTTCTTTGGATTAGCTTCTCTAACCTTATTTAAAGCTTCTTCCTTAATTGCTTGCATATCTCTTTCTACTTCTGTAACTATGCATACTTCAGCTACTCCAAAAACTTTTCTTACTCTTTCAGTAGCTTCTTCAATATCATCAGCTTTAATAAAATATCTGCCTTGATCTGAAATTAAAGAATATTCTATTCCCTTTAGCTTCTTTTTAATATTCTCTCTTAATTTCTTTTCAAACTTATTTCTGTTTAATCCCTTTAAAAATATTTCAGATGCGTACTTAACTAATATTAGTTGATTCATTTTTTTACTCTCCTTAAAAATCTTAATGAGTTTTTTAAAACTTCTACAGTTTTATCTATTTCTTCTTTAGTATTAAACTTTGAGAATGAGAACCTTATAGCACTTTCAACTTCACCTTTGCTTAACCCTAAAGCTTTAATAACATAACTACCTTGCACTGAACTAGTTTTTGAAGTACATGCAGAACCAGTAGCTACAAATATATTATTTTCTTCAAGTAAATGAAGTAACACTTCAGCACGAACTCCAATAAAAGATACATTTAATATATAAGGTGTAAAGTCATTACTTAATGGACTATTAATCCTAATATTATCAATTTCACTAAGTTTATTTATCATATATTCTTTTAATTCATTAACTTTTTTATAACTATCGTTAATATTTTCCATAGTTATTTCTGCTGCTTTATGAAAGCCTATAATACCAGGAACATTTTGAGTTCCACCCCTTACTCCACCTTCTTGACTTCCTCCATGTATTAATGGATTTAATACTAAACCTTTTTTAATATATATAAATCCAACGCCCTTTGGCCCATGTATCTTATGTGAAGAGGCCGTAAGCATATCTATATTCATCTTTTTCACGTCTATATTTAACTTACCAAAGGATTGTACAGCATCTACATGAAATCTTGCTCTACTTGATTTTTCTTTAATTACCTTGCCTATTTCCACTAAATCTTGTACTGAACCCATTTCATTATTAACATGCATAATTGAAACTAAAACAGTTTCCTTTGTTATAGAATTTTTTATATCTTCTATAGAAACTTTACCATTGCTATCTACATTTAAATATGTAACTTTTACTCCATTCTTTTCAAGTTCTTTATATGTCATTAAAACAGAATGATGCTCAAAAATAGTTGTAATTATATGATGCCCTGGTTTAGCTAGCCCCTTTATTATTAGATTATTACTTTCACTTCCACCTGAAGTAAAGTATATTTCTTCCTTAGATGCATTTATACATTTCCCTATAAAATCCCTAGCCTCATTTATCTTTTTTTCAGATTTTATTCCAAGACCATGAAGTGAAGATGGATTACCATAATATTCTTCCATTCCTCTAGCAATTTCATCTATTACTTCTTTATAAGGTTTTGTAGTTGCACTATTGTCTAAATAAATATCCAAAATTAGTCCTCCTACTATTAATTTAAATAGTATATAAGTTGAAATAAATACTTTACATTTTATTCAGTTAATTTATATGTAAAATATTTTAGTTATGCACTTAGGCAATCAGCTTATATAAATTTAAAATATAGATGCTTTCAAATTTAAATAAATAAAATTTAATTGTTTAATTAATTGAAACATATATACAATTGATTTTAAAAATACTATATCAAATTTCAATAAATAAATAAAGTTTTTTCTAAGAATAATTAGAGGCTGCCATAAGACAGCCTCTAATTTGCAAGATTTAAAACTTTTATTAAAGAGATTACTCCATAGCTACGAATTCAACACTTTCAACATCTTTTACTTTTGATAAACCTTCCATTAAGGTTGTTAAATCTCCATTAATAGATGCAATATTAATAGTTAAACTCACATTAGCTTTTTTATTCATAGGGATTCCTTGATTTATAGTAATTATACTTCCACCCTCTTCAGAAATATAATTTAAAATACAAGAAAGTACTCCTTTATTATCATTTATCATCATATTTAATGTTACTTTTTGCCCTACTTCTGTTTCAGCAAGTTCAAAAACAGTTTCTTTATACTTATAGTAAACACTTCTACTTATATTTACTGTTTTAGCTGCTTCAGTAACATCCTTTACTTTACCTTCCTTCAGTAACCTTTTAGCATCTACTACTTTTTCGTATACATCTGGAAGTGATCTTTTATCTACAATTAGAAAATTACCTTTCATTAATTAGTACCACCTTTAAATACTGTTGCCCCCAAGTTATCTATAGATAGTTCCTTAATGCTCCAAGGAATATTCTCATCCTTGATAAAAGTATTAAGCTTATCTAGAAAATCTTCATTGTCATTTTTAATAATCGCCATTATAGTTGGCCCTGCCCCGCTTAAAAAACAACATAAAGCATCTAAATCCATACATTTATTATATACTAAATTATAATTTTTTATTAATGGACTTCTATACTTTTCATGTAACGCATCTTTGCAGCAATACTTTAAAAGATCGAATTTACCACTAATAAAACTAGAAATCATCAGAGATACCCTACTAACATTATAAACAGCATCTTTAAAGTTTACTTGAGCTGGTAGTACCTCTCTAGATAAAGATGTAGATAATTCAAAATCAGGAATTAAAGCAATGAAGCTTAAGCCTTCTTTAATATTAATCTTATTATAGTATACTTGCCCATCTTCAACCACTGACACTACCATATCCCCAAAGAATGCTGGTGCAATATTATCTGGATGACCTTCTATTTCTACCCCAATTTTGAAAAGTTCTTCTATACTTAAAGGATTATTCATTATGGCATTTGCACCTAATAGTCCTGCAACTATACAAGTAGAGCTTGATCCAAGCCCCCTTGATATAGGTATATTTTCTTTAACTAAGCAAATTTTTAATCCCTTAGGCTTGTATTTACATTTTTCAAAACATGTTTCCATAGCTTTATAAACTATATTATCTGTATTAGAAAATTTCTCTTTAAATCCATAAAAGCTTATACCTTCATTTACTTCCGAAAATTCAAATTCATTATATAAATTAAAAGCTATACCTAAAGAATCAAAACCTGGTCCAATATTGGCAGATGTTGCAGGCGCCTTAACCCTAAACATTAGGCTCTTCCTTTAAATAATTTAAAAGTGCACCTTTAAGTTCATTTGTTTCTGACTTAAAGTTATGAAGAACTGACTTTTTATCTAAATCCTTTAAGTTATTTGGTATAGAAACCTTACAAAATTCATTTAACTTTTTAATAACTTCAAAATCATCTAATCCTTCAACATCAATTCCTAAAGCTCTCGTTATACTTCTAGGAAACTTATATGGACTCGCTGTTGATGCAATTAAATATTCTGTAGTATCATCAGTTGCTTTTTGATACTTTTGTAATACAACATATCCTACTGCCGTATGTGTATCAATTAAATACCCCTCTTTTTCATATAAATCTCTTATTGCCTTATAAACTTCATCTGTGCTAGCACTTTCTCCATAAAAGTCCTTTAAGAAATCTTTTATGTTAGTACTAACTTCATATACTCCCTTTTCATTTAAATCCCTCATTAATGATTTAACTATATTTTCGTGTCTACCACTAGCTTCAAATAATAATCTTTCTAAATTGGATGAAATTAAAATATCCATTGAAGGAGATTCAGTTAAGATAAGTTCTCTCCTCCTATCATATACCCCCTCATTAAAGAAGTCAGCTAGCACTTTGTTTTCATTAGATGCACATATAAATTTAGCAATAGGAAGCCCCATTTCCCTTGCATAATATGATGCTAGTATGTTACCAAAGTTACCAGTAGGTACTACTACATTTATTTTATCCCCTAATTTTATTTTTTGCTTATTGACTAATTGGAAGTATCCATAAAAATAATAAATAATTTGTGGTACTAATCTACCAATATTTATTGAATTTGCAGAAGATAACCTAAAGCCCCTTTGTAATAAATCCTCTTTAAATTCAATATCCCCAAATATTTCTTTTACTCCTTTTTGAGCATCATCAAAGTTTCCATTAATCCCAACAACTCTAACATTTGCTCCTTCTTGAGTAACCATTTGTTTTTCTTGAACTGCACTAACCCCATCATTTGGATAATAAACCATCACCCTAAAACCATCTACGTCGCTAAAACCTTCTAAAGCAGCCTTACCTGTATCCCCTGAAGTAGCTGCAAGTATTACTATTTCTTCCTTAACCTTAAGTTTATTTTTAGCTAAACTCATTATTTGTGGTAAGAATAATAATGCAGCATCTTTAAATGCAGAGGTTGGCCCATGATAAAGCTCTAAGAAATTTTTCTCTTCTATAACTTCAAACCTATTAGTGTAGGCATTACTTATTGCAGATTTAATTTCTTCATCAGTAAAATCCGTAAAGAACTCCCTAATCACTTCAAAGGAAATTTCCTCATAAGTCATATTAGACTTATCTTTTACCTTATCAAAAAGGTTAGGAAAACTTAACGGTACATATAGCCCTCCATCTCTAGATATCCCATTTATAATTGCTTCTGAGGAAATAATAGCCTTTTCTCCTCCTCTGGTACTTGTAAACCTCATAAAATCACCCCAAATCTTGGTTTAGTTCCCTTGAAAAATATATTATCATGTTTTCTTATTAAATACAAGTGTTTTTATTCTGGATACACTTTTCATTTCAAAATGTAAACATTTAACATTTGAAATATTCTATTTATTCTATTTTCCTCTACATTCATAATTATTCATCCTCCCACCTAATTTATAGTAATTGCTATTAAATAAATAAAAAGAAGCTATTTTATACAAACAGCTTCCTCTAAAATTTAAAATTCTAAACTAATACTTATCGATGTAATTCTTCATTGTTAGCAGTGCTATTTTCCCTTGCTCTTAATAAATAAGTAAACACTATTAATTAAGAATATTACACCTGAATAAAATAATACAATTCCCCATTGACCTATGCCTAAAGCTACTGTATTAAATACATCAGCTAAAAATGGTATATAAAGTATTGCACAAACCATAGTTATCGAAACTAAAACCGCTCCTACTAAATATGGGTTTGTAAATAATTTTATTTCAAAAATTGAATGTCTTTCAGATCTACATTCAAATACATGTAAAAGTTGAGACATTACTAATGTAGTAAGTGCTAATGTTCTACAAGTAGCTAAATCCATTCCATATAATCTTCCTGTCATAAAGGCCATTAATGTACAGATACCAATTAAACATCCTCTTACAAGTATCTTTGACCATAAACCACGAGCAAATATGCTTTCTCCCTTTTCCCTTGGCTGTTGCATCATTATATCTTTATCTGCTGGATCAACACCTAGGGCTATAGCTGGAAGACCATCTGTAGCTAAATTTACAAATAATATTTGAATAGGTGTTAATGGATTAGGTAAATAGAAAATTGATGCAAGGAACATAGTTAAAACTTCTCCTAGGTTACAAGATAATAAATACCTAATAAACTTTCTTATATTATCGTAAATAATTCTTCCCTCTTCTACTGCAGAAACTATAGTCTTAAAGTTATCATCCATAAGTACCATAGATGCAGCTTCTTTAGTAACATCAGTTCCTGATATCCCCATTGCCACACCAATGTCAGCTTCCTTAATAGCTGGAGCATCATTAACTCCATCACCAGTCATAGCAACTATATTATTTTGCTTTTTAAATGCCTTTACAATTCTTAGCTTATGATGTGGTGAAACTCTTGCAAAAACTCTAACATTCATTACTTTCTTTTCTAATTCTGCATCACTAAGCCTTTCAATTTCTTCGCCAGTAATACCTTGATCATCAGTGTTACAAATATTAATAGACTTAGCAATAGCTAAAGCTGTATTTTTATGATCACCAGTAATCATAACTGGCTTTATTCCAGCAAGCTTACACTTTAACACCGCATCTCTAACTTCAACCCTAGGAGGATCTATACTTCCAGCAACTCCTAAGAAAATAAGATCCTTTTCTAATGAATCATTTCTAACTAATCCTTCTTCCTTATAAGCTGCAGCAATACATCTTAAGGCTCTATTAGACATAACCTCTATATATGAAGCTACTTGTCTTCTCTTTTGAGCTGTTAAAGGCTTAATACTTCCATTCTCTAAAATATAGCTACATTTATCAATTACTCTCTCAGGAGCTCCTTTCATGTAGCAAACTTCCTTTGATCCATCTCTTACTATTACACTCATCATCTTTCTATTTGAATCAAAAGGAATGTCAAAAACTCTTTGTACCCTAGAAACGTACCCTTTAAGTAAATTAACATCCTTAAAGAATGCTTTTACTAATGCAGTTTCTGTAGGGTCACCATGAAGAGCCTTATCTATGTTTTTAATTTTAAAATCATAATTGCAATCATTGCAATAAACTAATGCTTTAGCTAAACTTGTACTACTATCTACATTTTCCTTATCTAAATCATAAATCCTACCATTAATATATATTTCCTTAACAGTCATCTTATTTTGAGTAAGGGTACCTGTCTTATCAGAACATATTACAGATGTGCATCCTAAAGTTTCAACAGCTGGAAGTTTTCTAACTAGTGCATTTTTCTTTAGCATCCTTGATACACCTAAAGCTAAGGCAACAGTTACAATTGCTGCAAGTCCTTCTGGAATAGCTGCAACTGCTAATGAAACTCCAAGAAGAAACATTTCTGAGACTTCATTCCCTCTTAATATTCCAAGAATCGTAACTACTGCACAAATTCCTAAGCATAAAATTACTAAAATCTTACCTAATGAATCTAGTCTTTCTCTTAAAGGTGATTTTTCTTCTTCTATATTATCTAAAAGATTTGCTATCTTACCCATTTCTGTTTGCATACCAATGCTATCTACAAACAAAATTCCTCTTCCTTTTAATATAGTTGTTCCCATAAACCCTTGATTTTTTCCTTTTCTATAGTCCTTCGATACCCCAACTGATTCTCCAGTTAATAGGGACTCATCTACCATTAAACTAGAAGCTTCAATAAAGGTTCCATCTGCAGGAATCCTATCTCCAGCCTCTAAAATAACCATATCTCCAATAGTTACATAAATAGAGTTAATTACTTTCAGTGCTCCATCTCTAAGAACCTTACAACTAGGTGCTGCTAATTCTTTAAGGGCCTCAAGGGACTTTTCTGTTCTATATTCTTGAACAAAGCCCATAATGGCATTAACGACTACTATAATTAGTATAGTAACTGCATCAGCTAAATCTCCCATAAGCCCTGATATTATTGTTGCAGCTATTAATACCCAAACTATAAAGTCATTAAATTGTGATAAAAATATTACTATTGGTGATGATTTTTTCTTATGGGATATTTCGTTTAGTCCATAAGATTTCTGTCTTTCTTCAGCTTCTTTTGTAGATAATCCTCTCGATATTTCTCGCTCCTGTATCACCAGATTCCTCCTTAAATTAGTTTCTATATATTATATTTAGTTAATTCCAAGATATGAATTTTAATTAGATACCTTTACAAATTTTCAATATAAATATAGAATATGAATAGATGATTAATATACTAAGGAGGCAATAACTTGAAAGATATAATATACGTAACTGGGCATAAAAACCCGGATTCAGATTCAATTTGTTCAGCCTATGCATATGCTGAATTAAAGAATAAGACAGGCAACCTGCCTGCTATTCCAGTTAGACTTGGAAATGTAAATAGAGAAACTCAATATATACTTGATTATTTTGGGGTAGAAGCTCCACAATTATTAAAAACTGTGAAACTTAAGGTGGAAGATTTAGAATTTGATAAAATAACACCTGTTTCACCAGAAATATCATTAAAAATGGCTTGGAACATAATGAGTAACAAGAACATAAAAACTCTTCCTGTTGCAGATGAAAATGATCATTTATTAGGAGTTTTAGCTATTTCAAACTTAACTTCTTGCTATATGGATATTTGGGATAATAGAATTTTAGCAAAGAGTAATACTTCTTTTGAAAACATAGTAGATACATTATCTGCAAAAGAAATATATGTTAATGAAGGAACTAAATCTTTCCCAGGTAAAATAGTAGTTTCTGCTATGAAACCAGAAAGCATGAAGGATCATATTGAAGAAGGAGATATTGCAATAGTTGGAGATAGAGAAGAAGTTCAAAGTGCTTTATTAGACTTAAACATTTCTCTTATGATAATTACAGGATCACATACTCCTACTGCTGAAATAATTGAAAAAGCTAAGGAAGCTAACATAAGTGTAATTACTACACCTCATGATTCATTTACTACATCAAGACTTATAATTCAAAGTATCCCTGTTGGATATGTAATGATAAAGGATAAGTTAGTTACTTTCTCAACAGAAGATTTAGTTGATGATGTTAAACCTGTTATGGTTGAAACTAGATTTAGAAGCTATCCTGTTATAGATTCCGATGGAAAAGTAGTAGGAACTATGTCTAGATATCATTTAATTTCTAATTATAGAAAGAAAATCATTCAAATGGACCATAATGAAAGAGGTCAATCAGTTGATGGACTTGAAGATGCTGATATATTAGAAATTATAGATCACCACAGAGTAGCTGATATTCAAACAAGCGGTCCTCTATACTTTAGAAGTGAACCTATTGGAAGTACTTCTACTATAGTTGGTAAATGCTTCTTTGAACGTGGAATAAGACCTTCAAAACAAGCTGCTGGACTTTTATGTGGTGCAATAATATCTGATACATTATTATTCAGAAGCCCAACTTGTACTCCAGAAGATAAGCAAATTTGCTTAAGACTTGCTGAAATTGCTGGAATCAATGTTGAAGAATTTGCAAAAGAAATGTTTAAAGCAGGTACTTCACTTAAGGGTAAAACTGTTGAGGAAATCTTTAACCAAGACTTTAAGCCATTTACTATAGGAGAAACTAAGGTGGGTATTGCCCAAGTTAACACTATGGATATAGAAGGCTTTATGCCTCTTAAAAATGACATGTTAAAATACATGGATACTAAGGCAAACGAAGCTGGTTTAGATATGACATTATTACTTTTAACTGATATATTAAATGAAGGATCACAAATATTAGTAGCTGGAGATAAACCAGAAATTGCAGAAAAAGCATTTAATGTAACACTTAATGAAAGCACTGCATTCTTAGATGGTGTACTATCTAGAAAGAA
>JAHAIU010000262.1 GCA_018372555.1 Clostridium sp. | reverse complement strand
TCATGGCGGAGAGAAGGGGATTTGAACCCCTGATAGAGTTGCCCCTATACACGCTTTCCAGGCGTGCTCCTTCGACCACTCGGACATCTCTCCATATTATTAAAACTCTCTATCAACTTAAATATAATAAGTTGTTCAATTACAAAATCTTTGATTTTGAATTGCTTGTATAGCTATTTAACTTAACTACTGCTATATATTATCATATACCAATAAATATTGCAAGATTTAAAAAGATGGCGGCTATTGTAAAGACATCCAACTAAGAGTTAAATAGTTAATAAATTAATTAAAATTTCACTTAATTATTTTAACCTAAATTGAAATTTTAATTATATAAATTTTTAAAAATTGTTATTTAAAATAAAAAGTAGGCATACTAGTACCTACTTAATTTTTATCTATGCTTGATTTTTATTCTTTTTATAAGCCCAAATAATAAGACCTATGCCTAATACTATTCCAATTAAGCTTACTATTTGTGCAGTTCTTAGTCCCATAAACATTAAGCTATCAGTTCTTAATCCTTCAATAAAGAATCTTCCTATAGAATAAAGAATCATATATCCACCAAGGATAACTCCATCTTTTCCTTCTTTCTTCTTTAAAAGTACATACACTAAAATACCACAAACTAATAGATTCCATATAGATTCATATAAAAATGTTGGATGATAATAAGTACCTCTAATTAACATTCCTTTTTGAATAAATTCTGGGAATTTACTTATAAACTCTTGAGTTACAGGTCCCCCATGAGCCTCTTGATTCATAAAGTTTCCCCATCTACCTATAGCTTGTGCTAAAATTACCCCCGGCATTATTACATCAACATACTTTAAGAAATTAATCTTTTTATATTTTGCAAAAAAATATCCTGATATTAATGCTGCTATTACTCCACCATGAATAGCCATTCCACCATTTCTAATATTTATCATATCCTTAAAAGAATTGAAATTTTCAAATTCAAAGGCTACATAGTATAACCTTGCCCCTATTATTGATATTGGGAAAGTAACTAAAAATGCATCTATTATAGTATCATAATTTAGATCTTTCTTTTTTGCTAGCATATATATTAATAGCATAGCAGCAACAACTCCCATGGAAATTATTACCCCATACCACCTTATTTCTAAACCAAATACATTAAACGCTACTGGATTCATCTAACCCCTCCTTATATTTCTTTTATTTTTAAAAAACTCTGTTAATAAATTACTGCTTTCTTCATTATAACACCATTTTACATCAACTTTCCAATTGAATATATCATAATCTAATAAATTTACAGTAGATCCACACGCACCCATATCCTTATTGAAGGTTCCTATATATAATTTTGATATTCTACTTTGGGCTATTGCAGCTGCGCACATAGGGCATGGCTCTAATGTCACATACATTTCACATCCTGATAGTCTCCAGTTATTAAGTTTTTTAGAAGCTTCTTCAATAGCTAGGATCTCTGCATGCGCAATAGTTAAGTTTAAGCTTTCCTTTAAGTTATGCTTTCTAGCTATTATTTCTCCATCCTTAACTATAACTACCCCAACAGGTACTTCCTCTTTCCTAAAGGCTTTCCTTGCCTCTTCTATTGCAATATTCATATAATCCATATCAATGTTCACCTTAATATAAAATAATCTATATTTTTTACTACATAAATTATTATATAGTAAAAATATGTAGGAATAATGTATATCTGAATTTAACTAATAAATTTATATATAATTTTATTTATATATAAAAAATATCATACCACCACAACTGAAGTTTAACTACAGATAAGTAATATGATATTTCTCTAACTTTTTAGGTAAATATTCTAACTTTTTTAATTCTATTTTTATCTATTTCTTCTACTATAAACTTAATATTATTCTTTTCCACTTCTTCATTTTGTTCTGGGAACCTTCCAAGTTCCCCAATAACTAATCCACCTACTGAATCGAATTCTTCTGATTCCATAGTTACTCCTATTAATTCAGCAATATGATCAAGCCTTGCGCTTCCATCTACAATATATTCATCTTCCTTAACTACTATAATTTCATCATCAATCTCATCATCATATTCGTCTTCAATTTCGCCAACTACTTCTTCTATTAAGTCTTCAATAGTAACTATTCCAACATTTCCACCATACTCATCTAATACAACTGCCATATGATTTCTTGTATTTTTCATTTCATTAAACAACTCAGTAATTCTCTTAAATTCATAAGTATAATAAGGTTCCCTCATATAATCTGAAACCTTAAAGTTTTCCTTACTTTCAAAAGCTATTATTAAGTCTTTTACATTTAATACACCAATAACATCATCTATAGTTTGATTATAAACTGGTATTCTAGAAAATTGCTCAGTCTTTATTATATCTATCACTTCATTATAAGTAGCATTCATATCTACTGCAACTACATCTACTCTTTGTACCATTACATCTTTTACTTGAGCATCTGCAAATTCAAAAACATTAAAAATCATTTCCTTTTCAACATCCTCAAGTACACCCTCTTCTTCACTTACACCAACCATCGTTTTTAATTCTTCTTCTGTGATAAATGGTTCTGTAGCCTTAGGGTCTCCTCCTAAAAGCCTAATAAACAAACTAGATATAGCCGTAAATATAAATATAAATGGTCTAAAAACCTTAACCACTATATTTATAGACTTACATACCATTAATGCAACCTTTTCAGAATTTTGCTTAGCTATTGACTTAGGAGTAATTTCACCAAATATTAAAACTAAAATAGTCATAATAACAGTAGCTAACCCAACTCCACTTTCTCCTATAGTTTTAACTGCAATTGATGTTGCAAGTGCAGATGCACCTATATTAACTATGTTATTGCCAATTAATATTGCTCCTAATAATCTACTTGGATCTTCAGTTAACTTCTCTATTAACTTAGCATCCTTAACTCCCTCATCTACCATATGTCTTATTCTAATTTTACTTAGTGCCATTAAGGCCGTTTCTGACATAGAGAAAAATCCTGACATAACTAATAATATTACTAATAATATTATCTGCCACGTATAACTCTCCAAATTAATTCACCATCCTAAATTTTATGTATATATATGTTTCAATAAATAATCTACATTTTGAGAACTTATATTATTTTAAGTAAAAAATACTTTTGAAAGTAAATTCCATTAATTGAAAGCTTATATATCTTTTAATTTTTATATAAGTTGATTGTGTAATTACTAACTGAAATATTTTACATATGATATAACTTAATAAAACACAAAAATATTATTGCTACTTATATATTTTTATTTTTATATTATATCATATAAAAAATTCAAAAAATTAATTTTAATAAAAATTTTAATTGGTTAGTGTTATAATTTCTAATTTTCCCTATTATCCTATACTACACTTCGTATCCACTTTCCTGATTTTAATCTACTTCTTTCAAAAATTATTTTTATAAATTCTTCTGAACAGATTAAGAAATATACTGCTGTAACTGGTAGTGATAATACTATTGCTCCTATAAAAGCCATAGGTACTGCATAAAACCAAATTGTTCCTAATTGTACTAATGTAGAATAAAGAGTATCTCCGCCTCCTCTAAATATTCCAACTATCATAACTACGTTATAAGATCTTATAGGACATATCAATGCCATTATTCTTAAAACAGTTACAGTTGCTTTGAAAGTCTCAGCTTCTACATTAAAAGGCCTTACTATAGCAGGAGCTAATACCCATACTGATATACCTATAATTAATCCTAAAGCTGGAGCAACCTTTCCTATCTTATGTGAATAATCTACTGCTACATTTTCTTCATTAGCCCCTATCTTATTACCTACCATAATAGCTGCTGCTGAAGCTAACCCTATACAAAGCACCATAAACATATTATTTAATGTAGTTGCAATTTGCATAGTAGCTACTGCACTTGTCCCTATTTGAGCATATGCTATAGAAAATGCAGTCATTCCTA
>JAHAIU010000261.1 GCA_018372555.1 Clostridium sp. | reverse complement strand
GCTGTTATTTCCTTATCTTTATCTTTATAACTTATAATGTTATCTTCAATTTTTATATTTTCACCTAAGTATCCCGTTAGATTATCTTTAATTATTAGTAATTCATCTTGAATTTCTTCTTTTGATATGTAATTCATTCTTATCCCATTACTTACAAATTGAGAATTATTTAATGTATTTTCCTCTAAATAATAAAAGTCGGTATTTTTTTCATTATTATTAATTCCATACGCACCTATGATTAATAAAAAAAATGCCATTACAGGCAGTATTTTTATATATTTTTTAAAATTTAAAATATTTATTTCGACCCCCTACCTTTCCTTTAAATTATTGTCCAAAAGAAAGGTTTTTATTCAAGATAAATATCCATAATATAATATATAAAATAAGTTGAAAATTGTGATTAATTGTCAATACTTAAAACTTTATAATTCAAATTTACTAAATAACTAATAAAATAAAAATCCACTTCATTAACATATGCTTCTCCTAACATTAATGTTATCCACAATTTATTCTAATTACGTTTGAATAAACAATCTAAATTTTTAATATTTATGTTATTTAAAATAGAAAATAGTTCTTAAAAAATAAAAAAAGCTGCCCAAAAGGCAGCTAAAAAAACTATTTTTTCAAAACTCCCCAAGGAGTTTTTTCCTCAATTCTTCATTCTTCATTACTCATTCTTAATTTTTCTTCTATTCTCTTCTAACTATCTTATAATAAGCCCTTGCTGTTAAAATATAAATAACGCTATATATTAAAGCAAATATAATAAATGATACAACAGTACATAATATAAATAACTTAGTATTAGTCAGATTTAACATAGAAAGTATCTTTACTATAAATGGGAAGGCAAAAGAAATGTGAATTCCTGCTGTTATTAATGGTAAAAAGAATACAGTTAAGACTTGAGATCTTATAGAGCCTTGAACCTCTTCATTACTCATACCTACCTTTTGCATTATTTCAAATCTTTCTTTATCATCATATCCTTCAGATATTTGCTTATAGTAAATTATTAAAATTGTTGCCATAATAAATAATACTCCTAGGAAAATTCCAATAAAGAATAAACCACCATAAAGTGAAACAAAACTACTTCTAGATCCAACTTTAGTTTCACCTATAAAATCGAATCCCTTATTGTTTAAGGTATCTATAATGTTATTATATATAGCTTCCTTTTCATTATCATCTACCTTTAAATCAATACCATACATAAAATCTATTTCAGAAGCATTTTCTCCAAAGGTCTCCTTTTGAGCTCTATAAAGATCATCTAGCTCCCCCATATCTTTCACTACTATAAATTGACTACTAGCTACATTAGCTGAAATAATTCCATTTCCTAAAAAGTCATCTACCCTTTCAGCAATCTTATAACTTTTATCAAAAACATTTATTGTATCATACTCATATTTATCACGATTCGAATATAATAATACTTCTCCATCTTCTAAAGCTTTACTTTCTAAAGCCACCTTATTATAATCTTCAAGGGTTATGAAGATTAAATTATTAATATCATTAACAACTACTGAATTAGAGTTTCTATTCGTAAGAAATCTATCTTTATCTTTTATACCAGCAAAATTTAAATATGCATAGGATACTTCCTTTTCAATATTTTCCCTTGAAATAATATTGTCTATTTCTCCTACTAATAAATTGTTTTTATTAGTATCACTTCCATCAGAATAAATAGAAATATCATATGGGTATCTTGTATTAATTATATCTTCCATTCCCATCATCATTGATGAAGTTGATGATATCATAACTAATACCATCGTAGAAAGGATACATATATTAGCAAGGCCTACTGCATTTTGCTTCATACGATAAATCATTCCAGCAACACTAGTAAAATGTTTAAAATTATAGTAATATTTTTTATTTTTTCTAAGGACCTTTAGAAAAGCTATACTTCCAGCTGTAAATACTAAATATGTTCCTACTATAACTAATATAACTGCTACAAAAAATAAAGATATAGCTGCCACTGGATCTTTAGTAGTTAATGCTATATAGTATCCAAGTCCTAAACAAACAAAGCCTAAGATAGCCATAGCCCACTTAGTCTTAGGTTCCTTTTCTCCAAAATTACTACTTTTTAATAATTCAATAGGATTTGATAAGTGCACTTGACGAAGTGAATTGATGAATATTATAAAAAATATAATTGAGAATAGAATTATAGTTGATAAAATTGATGACCAGGAAATATAAAAACCTAGTGAAATTTCTACTCCCATTAACTTTAAAACACTAAGATACATTAGCTTATCAAATAAAATACCAATAGCTATTCCTAAGGTAAGACTTATTAATGCTATATATAAAGTTTCATATCCTATAACCCTTAATAAATGCTTTTTTTCCATTCCAAGAATATTAAATAATCCGAACTCTTTCTTCCTTCTCTTAATTAAAAAGCTATTAGTATAAAAGAGAAATATTATAGCAAAAATTGCTGTTATATTATTTCCTAAGCCTAAAGTTATAGAAATTGTGTCACTTCCAATCAAAGTACTAATTACTTCATTATTTGAAAGTGAATGAATAATATAATACATTGCTGCAGTAAAGATACAAGTAAGTATATATGGAATATATGTTTTACTATTCTTCTTTATATTATTTGCTGCCAGCTTTGGATAAAACACATTATTCATTTTTCATTCCCCCTGTTGCTATTAACGTAAGGGTATCAGAAATTTTTTGGTACATTTCCTCATTAGAATTTTTGCCTCTATATAATTGATGGAATACCTCCCCGTCTTTAATAAACAAAACTCTACTAGCATGACTTGCAGCCTTAGTAGAATGAGTTACCATTAAAATAGTTTGACCTTCTTTATTAATTTCCTTAAAAAGCTTAAGTAGACCATCTGTTGCACGAGAATCTAATGCCCCAGTTGGCTCATCTGCTAAAATAAGCTTAGGGTTAGTTATTAAAGCTCTAGCTACAGCTGCTCTTTGCTTTTGTCCCCCTGAAACTTCATATGGATATTTCTCAAGAATATCTGATATACCTAACTTCTTAGCTATAGGATGTAGACGTTCCTTCATTTCACCATATTCTTTTCTAGCTAAAACTAAAGGCAAAAATATATTATCCTTTATAGAAAAAGTATCTAATAAATTAAAATCTTGAAATACAAATCCTAAGTTATCTCTACGGAATGCAGAAATCTCCTTCTCCTTAATATTATTAATGCTCTTACCATCTAGCACTACTTCCCCATTAGTTGGCTTATCTAAGGCTGCCAAAACATTTAAAAGAGTTGTTTTTCCTGAACCCGATTCCCCCATTATTGCTACATATTCCCCTTCTTCAACAGAAAAAGAAACATTTGATAATGCTTGAACTTGATTTCCTCCAAAACGTGTAGTATATATTTTTTTCACACTATTAACTTCTAATATTGACATGTTATCTCTCCTTTCACCTTATAGCATAAGTATAATAAAATGACCAAAATGCCTCCATTCATTTCTGTGACATTTTAGCCTTATGTCCTTACATTTTTGTAAGGTCTTTTTATTCTACTTGGAGATCTATTGTCTTTAAATCTATAAAAAATGTACTACCTTTCCCTACTTCTGATTCTACATAAATTTTATGAGAAATCTTATTGGCTGCTCTTTTACATAGGTATAATCCTAAACCCGTTGATTTTTTATCAGCCCTACCATTATATCCAGTAAAGCCTTTTTCAAATATCCTATGTATATCCTCTTCTGCAATTCCTATTCCAGTATCAGAAATAGATAGAATCTTATCCTTATCAACAGAAATAGTTATAACTCCCTTATCTGTATATTTAATAGCATTAGATAAAATTTGTTCTATAATGAAAGATAACCATTTTTCATCTGTTAATATTATTTTGTCAGTGCCCTTATAATTTAAAGAAATTTTCTTTCTTATAAATTGTGAAGCATATTTTCTTATAGATTTCTTAATAAT
>JAHAIU010000260.1 GCA_018372555.1 Clostridium sp. | reverse complement strand
TTCATTTGTCTAAAAAATTATTATGGGGGAATTTTTATTATGAAGAAAAAGGATAAGATTTGGCAATCCATTCAGACTTTTGGAAGAAGTTTATTACTTCCTGTTGCTCTTATGGCTCCAATTGGAATGGTAATGGGGATTTGTAATGCATTTACTCAAAGTTATATGATTGAGCAATTTCCTTGGCTTTCTAATACTGTATTGCAAACTACTTTAAATAGCTTAAAGAATATAACTAGTGTTATTTTTAATAATATTCCTTTATTATTTGCCATGGGTGTAGCTTATGGATTAAGTAAGAAGGAAAAAGGTATAGCTGTATTTTCTTCTGTTGTTGCATATTTAACTTTAAATATAGTTATGAATGTCTATTTAACAGTAACAGGAACTTTAGCTCCAGCAGAAACTATGAGTCAATTAGGACAAGGTACTGTTTTAGGAGTTCAAACTTTAAAGATTGAGGCTTTAGGTGGAATTATCGCTGGTATAGTAGCAGCAAAATGCACTGATAGATTTTATAAATTGGAATTACCACTTGCCTTTGCCTTCTTTAGTGGAAAGAAATCAGTTCCTATAATTAGCTTTGTTTTAATGATTCCTATTGGTTTGATTTTACCTTTCTTCTGGGGAATAATAACCAATATATTAATTAGTGGATCAGTAATTCTTATGAATAAGTATGTAGGACCTGGAATTTACATTACTCTTAATAGATTATTAATTCCATTTGGATTACACCACGTTTTATCTTCTATAGTGAGATTTACTGAAGCTGGTGGAGTTTATATGATAGAAGGTCAGCAATATGTTGGGATACTAAATGCTATGAACGAAATATTATTTAATTTAGGACCAACTCATCCAGCTTGGAATGAATATATGCCAACTTTATCTAGTTATATAGCTCCAGCTCAAATGTTAACAACTTTATTTAGAATACCAGCAGTTGGACTAGCTATGTATAAAACTGCTTATTTAAAGAATAAGAAAATTGCAAAGGGTGTTATTATTACAGTTTGTTTAACAGCATTCTTAGGAAATATTACAGAGCCTCTAGAGTTTACATTACTTTTAGTTAGCCCAATGTTATTTTTCACTTATTCAATTCTTGCTGGAATAACAACTATTCCATTAGCATTTTTAGACGTTAAAATGGGATATATAAGAGGTACAATATTTGACTTTGGAATTTTTGGAATGCTTTATGAAAATACAAATTGGATAAACTTAGTTATATTAGGGGTAATTAATTTTGTTATATTCTACTATGCATTTATATTTATGATTAAGAAGTTTAATTTAGCTACTCCTGGTAGAGAAGATTTTGATTTAGATGAAGGGGCTAGCCTATTATTAAAAGAAAAAAGATATAGAGAAATTGCTGAAATAGTTATAGATGGTTTAGGAGGAGCAATTAATATCCTAACTGTTGAGAACTGTGTAAGCCGTCTACGTATAGATATTGATAAACCAGAATTAATTAATAAAGATAGGGTAAGAGAAAGTGGATGCCTAGGAATATTTCTACCATCAGAAAAGCATATACATGTAGTTTTTGGACCACATGTAGAAGCAGTTAAAAATGCTGTGGATGATGCATTGAGGCAAGTAGGACAAAATTAAAAAGAATTGAGGTAGACTATGAGAGCATTATATGATTCTAAAAGTAAATCTATTGATGATAGAGGGGTTAAAGACCTTTTAACTGAAAAATATAAAATTAGCACTTGGTTAATGCTTGAGAAGGAACTAGCTTTAAGTCAAGGAGATCTAGGGCTTATACCTAAGGAAGCAGCAGAAAATATAGCTTTAAACTGTGATATTGAAAAAATAGATTTAGAAGAGGTTTATAGAATAAAAGAGAAAATAGGACATGGGTTTATGCCTTTATTAAAAGTATTAGTAAAGAACTGTAATGAAGTAGGTGGGAAGTATGTTCATTATGGATGTACTACTCAAAATATACAACAAACAGGACAACTATATATAGTAAAAGAAGTAACCAAAGTTTTTAAATCTTTTTTAGCTGATATTCTAAAAAATTTATCTAGAATAGCCATGGAAAATAAGGACACTGTAATGCCTGGTAGAACTCATGGAAGACATGCAACTCCAATAACTTATGGATATAAGGTATCAGTATGGATTAGTGAACTTATTAATAATATAGAGAGATTAGAAGAAAGTGAAAAGAGAATCTATCAAGTTATGATGGGGGGAGCTGTTGGCTGTTATAGTGCAGTTGGTGAAATAGGTCCAAGTATCCAAAAGTTAGTAGCTCAAAGAATTGGAATGGGATATATGAATGTTCCAAGTAGAAATATCTGTACCCATAAGCTTGAATATATTATGAATATGCAATTAATTTGTAATGTCCTTCATAAGATGGCAGAGGAAATCTATTATACAGGAATTGAAGAATTTGGAGAAGTATATGAAGCCTTTAAGGCAGGAACTGTTGGAAGTAGTACTATGCCACATAAGATAAATCCTAAAAATGCAAAAGGTATAATAGCTAATAGTCAAAAACTTTATACTTTAGCACAAGTAGGATTAAACTCTAGTGCAAGGATGTTTGAAGGAGACAGCAGTCAATATATGCTATTTGATTCAATTTTAGATGAAACTATGGAATTAGTCCTTGAAGTTTTAATGAGGGCAGAAGAGCTAACTAAAGGTTTAGTAGTTAAGAAGGATAGATTATATAATAACGTAATTTTAAATGGTGGTTTAGATAATGCGGAATATATAATGATGAAAATGGCAGAAAAAATAGGACGAGATGCTGGCCATGAGCTTATGTATGAATGTTCTATGGAAACTGAGATTAATGGAAAGAGCTTCTTTGATGTTCTTTGTGAAAATGAGAAGGTTAAAAAAATATTTACTGTAGATGAAATAAAGGAGTTAATAGATCCAAGAAATTATGTTGGAATAGGAAGTGCATTAGCAGA
Source organism: Clostridium sp. (assembly GCA_018372555.1). Lineage (GTDB taxonomy): Bacteria > Bacillota > Clostridia > Clostridiales > Clostridiaceae > Clostridium. The sequence continues at coordinate 1,090 of JAHAIU010000260.1, read as the reverse complement.
AGATATGGCTAATTTAGCTATTAAAAAAGCTGATGAAATGATGAAATAATATTATGGTGTGGTAAGACTAGATGTAAATTAGTTTTACTACACCTTTTAATAATAATTTTTGAGATCCTGTAAAATTGGTAGGATAAGAAACAGGAATTGATTTTACTAACAATTTTTGAAGAGTATTAGTGTAAGGAGATAGAAATTATTTTTATTAAACTAAATTTAATTTCTTAATTAATATATGAAGTTATTTGTAACAGATTTTGATAGAACTCTTTTCGTAGATAGGAAAATATCATCAGAGGATATAAATAGTATTAAAGATTGGCAAAGCAAAGGAAATTTATTCGTTGTTGCCACAGGAAGAGATATTAATTCTATTAATGAAAAGATAGGTGTATATAATATAAAGCCAGATTATTTAATATGTAATAATGGGGCAGCTCTTTTTGATAATGATAAAAATAAAATTTTATCTAATTTTATAGATAGAAGTATTATTTTTAATGTTATTGATTATATTTATAACAACTACGAAGGTGGCCTAAGTTTATCAGAAGTTAATGGTAAAATTTCTATTGAACCTAAGAAGGGAATAAGCCATGAGAGGGATTGTAAAAAGCTTATAGATTATAAGGATTTATATTCTATAGAAGAAGTTTATCAAATTCATAAAAGGTTTCAAGGTGAAGATTACACAAAAGTTTTAGAAGAAGATTTAAATTCTAAATTTTTTAATCACATAATTGCTTATGCAAACAGCCATAATGTGGATATAGTTGCGAAAAATGTTAATAAGTCTAGAGCTATTAAATATTTAGAAGATAATTTAATTAATATAGATAAAATAATTACTATTGGTGATTCCTATAATGATATTCAAATGATATTAGACTATGATGGTTTTATAGTTTCTAGTGCAAAAGAGAATTTAAAGAAGAAAGTTAGAAATGTATGCTCTAGTGTAAGTGAGTGTTTAAATATATTTTCTAATACGAAGTAGGAGGGATGGTATGATAATTTATTCTAAAAATATATATTTAGAAAATAAAAAGATAAGTGGATTTCTTAAAATAGAAGATAAAAAAATTATTGA
>JAHAIU010000259.1 GCA_018372555.1 Clostridium sp. | reverse complement strand
TGAAAAATATTTTACCATAAATCCTAGACTTTTGGGTCTAGGATTTATTTTTTTCATCAAAAAAGAGCTTCGCACTAATTATTTAGTGCGACAGCCCCTTTTTTATTGTAAGTACTATATAACTGTAAGTGTGATGTACTATTTATTCATAGATTCAATAACACCTTCAACAAGCGCATCCATATCTACAACATTATCTTCCTTCATAGAAGAAACTAATGACATTTTATCATCTAATATGTTCATTCCCTTCATTCCATCAAGGAATTCTCCCATTAATTTACCTGACTTAGTTGCCCAAGATCCGTTTTCTATTAAAGCAATAGTCCTATTTTGAAGGTTTAGTGCCTTCATATCCATTAAATAATTATGCATTAATGGATATATCCCTAAGTTATAAGTTACTGAAGCTAAAACTATATGACTAACTCTGAATGTTTCAGCAATCAATGTGGATACATGAGTATTTGATACATCATACATAACTATATTAGTTATTCCCTTTTCAACGAATTTAGTTGCTAGTGCATTAGCAGCTGATTCTGTGTTACCATACATTGATGCATATACTATCATTACAGCCTTTTCTTCCGGCTCATATTTGCTCCATTTATCATGCTTGTCTATAAAATACCCTAAATTTGTACGCCAAACTGGACCATGTAATGGACAAATCATCTTAATATCCAGAGTACTTGCTTTCTTAAGCAATGCTTGTACATGAGGTCCATACTTACCAACTATATTAGTATAGTATCTTCTAGCATCATCAATCCAATCACGCTCAAAGTTCACTTCATCATTAAATAGCTTTCCATCTAATGCTCCAAAAGATCCAAAGGCATCAGCTGAGAAAAGAACTCCATTCTTAGTATCAAAACTAACCATAACTTCAGGCCAATGGACCATTGGTGCAGTTATAAACTTAATTTCATGTTTACCAAATGACTTTGTATCTCCATCTTTAACTTCTACTTCTCTACCATCAATATTAAATCCAAATTGTCTCATTAATAAGAATGATTTTTCTGTACTAATAATTTTAACTTCTGGATAACGAATAATTATCTCTTCGATAGAAGCTCCATGATCTGGCTCCATATGATTTACTACTAAATAATCTAATTTTCTACCTTTTAAAACAGCTTCAATATTTTCTAAAAACTGTCTAGATATTGACCAGTCTACAGTATCAAATAATACTGTCTTTTTGTCCAATAATAAATATGAATTATATGAAACCCCTCTTGGAATTGGATGAATATTTTCAAATAGAGCAAGACGTCTATCATTACCGCCTACCCAATAAAGGTCTTCAGTTACTTTTCTTACACAAAACATAAATTAATCCTCCTTTTTGACTATGAAATTTTTAACTTTTGATAAAGATTAAACCTCTATAAAATTAGATTTTTCTTCACCACAATCCGGACATATCCATTCTTCTGGAAGAGCTTCAAATAGAGTTTCTGGTGCTACATCACTTTCTTCATCACCTACTGCTGGATCATATTCATATCCACAACCACTACATACATAAGTCTTCCAACTAGGTGCAACCTTCTTAGGAACGTGTCTCTTCATTTTCTTCATAGGAGGAGCTTCCTTCTTAGGTTCTCCGTTATCTAAGGCAGCTGTTAATAGTGGCATTATTTCCATTATGTCACCAACGATACCATAATCTGAATTCTTAAATATTGGTGCATTAGGATTATTGTTAATAGCTACAATAGTTGTAGCATCCTTAATTCCCTTTAGATGTTGTCCAGCACCTGATATACCACATGCTATATAAAGATTTCCATTAAACTTTTGTCCTGACATTCCAACGTAACGGTTTAGAGGTAAATATTTCAATGTTTCAGCTACAGGACGTGATGATCCAATAGATGCACCAACTTGAATAGCTAAAGCTTTTGCAAGTTCCATATTTTTCTCTTCTCCAATTCCCTTACCCACACTAACAACACGATCTGACTTAGCTATTGGAGTGTTTATGTCAATTCCAACAGTAAAGTCATATCCATCCTTCTTTAAGGCCTCTACAAGCTTGTCTACACTTGCTTTAGCTGTATCTTCCTTAAAGATAATCTTCTTACGAGCACCTGTTAATGGGTCAGCTTTCTTCTTAGATTTTCTGTCACCTTTTGGCATCTTTCCTATTATATGAGATGCAATTACTACTCTTTGAATCTCATTAGTTCCTTCATAAATGGTACAAATCTTAGCATCACGATAAGCTCTTTCAACTTCCATACCCTTTAAGTATCCTGATCCACCAAATATTTGTAGTGCATCATTAACTACTTCTAGGCATATATCTGAAGCATACATCTTAGCCATTGCAGACTCCATAGAATAAGCCTCATGATTTTCTTTTAAATCTGCAGCACTATATATTAATAGTCTTGCAGCTCTTAACTTAGTTGCCATATCTGCTAACTTAAAGGAAATTCCTTGTTGCTGAGCTATAGGTTTTCCAAATTGAACTCTTTCTTTAGAATATTCTAAAGCATTTTCATATGCCCCTTGAGCAATTCCCAATGCTTGAGCTGCTATCCCTATACGACCACCATCAAGTGTTTGCATAGCTATGCCAAAGCCTTTACCTTCTTCTCCTAATAAGTTTTCCTTTGGAACCTTAACATTATTAAATATTAATTCAGCAGTTGAAGAAGAACGGATACCCATCTTTTCGTAGTGATCACCAAAAGTAAATCCTTCCCAACCTTTTTCAACTATAAATGCGCTAATTCCCCTTACACCTATATCAGGTGTAGTTACAGCAAATACAACATATGTATCGGCCTTATCTGCATTAGTAATAAATATTTTTCCACCATTTAAGATGTAATAATCACCTTCTAGGACAGCAGTTGTTTCAGTTCCACCTGCATCACTACCTGCATTAACTTCAGTTAACCCAAATGCACCGATTTTTTCTCCCTTAGCTAATGGCACTAAATACTTTTGTTTTTGCTCTTCAGTTCCAAACGCAAATATTGGATAACTTCCTAAAGATACGTGAGCTGATAAAATAACTCCTGTTCCACCATCTACTCTAGAAAGTTCTTCTACAGCTATAGCATAACTTATAACATCATTCCCTAATCCACCATATTTCTTTGGATAAGGAGTACCCATAACACCCATTTTACCTAATTTTTTAACAACTTCTGCCGGAAAAATGTTTTCCTTGTCCCACAAAAATGCCTGTGGTCTTATTTCTGCCTCTGCAAATTCTCTGATTTTTGCACGAAAAGCTTCATGTTGGTCTGTAGTCTTAAAAAACATACCCTTGCCTCCTTTTATTTAGTGCTTTCTTAAATTCAAAACACATTTTCATTTATAATAAAAGCTAAAACTCATGCTGTAAATAATTATAAGAATAAATAGAATTACTAAACTTTCCATCTTTCTTAATAATTACTATTGTAAAACTAATAATATTTATTGTCAATTTATTCTGAAAACATTTGCTATTTTACATTTATGCTATCCTTACATTGTAATTATTAGCAAATTAATCCACTATTAATTTTCAAAATGTTAAAATAATTCACGTTAATTTTTTATTTTAAAAATAAAGTCATACTAAAATTTTCTCTTAGTAAATTATCATTCCAAATACATGCACATTTTACTTTTTAAGTGTACAGTTTATGAATTAATTAATAAACTGTACACTTAAAAAGTCAGGCTATGCATTACTCTAATAATATAAAAAACTAAACCTTTTACTATTTACTGCTTTTCAAATAAATTTGAAACAGCTTAATTATAATCTTTAGCCTTCTACACTCTTTTAATTATCTTTAAATATTTTTATTATAAGAAATATTTAAATCATATATCACCATAACCCCGTGCTTTTACTTATCTATAAAATATTTTTTAATAAATTTCTAATTTACATTATAATTGCTTATAATAAAAAAAGGTGGGATGTAAAACCTTTTAGTGTTGCATCTAAGTAAAACTTACTTGTTGACACGAACGAACTAAGTCAAAGGAATAATTTACAACTAAAAAAATAAACCTCCATGTGATTTA
>JAHAIU010000258.1 GCA_018372555.1 Clostridium sp. | reverse complement strand
TCCTCTATTCCTACTGTTCCTGCCTTCTTAAAATCTCTTAACTTAATAGTTTCAGTTAATGTATCACTAGTAACGTTTGAAAGTGTAGCATCAGTCATACTATTTGCTTTTTCAATTAACTCCTTATATTCTTTAGCAAATTTATCAGATGTATCTATTAATTGCTCTTCACTAGGATCTAATAATCCTCTAATGAATAAAGCATGTTCCATCATAATTTGATTCCAAAATAGTTCCTGTTCTTTGATATTTTTCTCATCAATATCTTCGTTATTTTCTATATCATATACATATGAACGATATAGCTTAGCTTCACGTATAATATGTTCAATAAGTAATGGATAATTCCCAGTAAATAGCTTACAGGATAATACTTCATTTAAAATTCTAGTCTTTAAATCTATAAGCCCATCTAGCAATTTTATAGCTTTGTTATTAAGCTTCTTTATAGAGCTCATCATCTTAGAATCGAACTCCATCTCACCCTTACAATCTAACATAGATTCCAAAATAGTAATCTTTGAGTTTATTTCTATACCTGTATAATACTCAGTCTTCCTTTCAGTACTTAATGTATAGTCCGTAACTATTTCACCCGATTCTAATACTCTCCTTCTAATATTACCTTCACTTAATTTAACAGCTTCTAATAATATCTTTTCAAATTGTACCTTATAATTATCTGCTTCCTTAGAAAGTTTAGTGTTTTTAGGTGTAAATCCTGCTTCCAAGAACAAAGAATGTTCTTTCATTATTCTTGCAAAAAATAAGTGTAGTTCTAGAGATAATGAAATATATCTTTTACGGCTTATCATAGCTTTCCTCCATAAAATTTCTATTATATATAAGTTGTACTAAAGTTTTTGCATTTTATTAAATTAGTTCAGATAAAAAATATTTCAGTTAATTAAATACAGAATCAACTTATATAAAAATTAAAAGACATATGAGCTTTCAATTAATGTAATTTACACTTTAAAATTATTTTTCACTCAAAATAATATAGGCACTTAAAATGTAGATTATTTATTGAAACTTATATATTATATTGAAAAACTTTTATCTATATTCATAATCAAATCTTATTTAATTAAAATATTACACCTTATTATAATCTTTTTATATTTTTGACTATACCTTCTATAATAAACTCTCCTCTAAAATCTCTTGCAATAATTCTGGATAATCTGTAAAAGCACCATCCACCTTATTTACTATAAGCATCCTCATAAAAATAGGATTATTTACAGTAAAAATATTTACCTTTATATTATTTTTATGAGCTTCTTTAATTAACTCATCAGAAACTAATCTTAAATCTGGATGAATAGCGTAAGCCCCTAATTTTTTAGCATAGCTAATTATATTGTCTATAGGATTCTCGTATAAAACTCCAATTCTTATATTGCTTATTTTCTTAACCTTCTTTAAGGAATCATGATTAAAGCTAGATAATATAATTTTATCTTCTATTCCATATTTATTAATTAAATTCACAACATCTTCCTCTATATTTTCATAATGAATAACATCTGTTTTTAATTCTATATTAAGTACTATATCCTTATCTTTAACTAAATCTAATACCTCTTCTAAAGTTGGAATATGACATTCTTCATTATCTCTAAATAACTTTTTTCTATTTCTAAAGGATTTTAATTCTTCTAAAGTATAGTCCTTTACTAATCCTTTTCCTAAAAAAGTTCTCTCTATATCCTCATCATGAATTACTACTAATTTATCATCCTTACTTTTGTGTACATCTATTTCTAACCCTTTTGCTCCTGCATTAATTCCTTCTTTTAATGAAAGGATTGTATTTTCTGGATAATCTGAACTTGCTCCCCTATGTGCAAAATTAATCATCGATTTATTCTCCTTATTAATTAAGTCTTTTATTTAATTATACTATAATCATGGAAATGCAGCATAAAGAACCCATATAAGTCTAAGAAAACTTTTTTATTTTCTTACATTGCTCTTGTATTAATTATATTAGTGGGCATATATTTAATAGCTAAAGATTATTTTAAATAAGTAATTAATATAACTATTATTAGAATATCCTTTTTTGTATCATTAAATTGAAGCTTAATCTAACATATCCACATTAATAAAGAAAAAACAGTAAAAACTTTCATAAAAAAAGAATTTACTGTATATATTTCTAAATGTTATGGCAATCTTCATATAGACCTTGGACCTTGCCCCAGTCTATAACATTCCAAATATTTTTAACATAATCTGCTCTTAGGTTCTTATACTTTAAATAGTAGGCATGCTCCCATACATCTATAGTTAAAATAGGTATTAAATCATCCATTACAGGTGAATTTTGATTTACCCTTTTTACTATTGATAATTTGCTATCCTTATCCTTAACTAAAAAAGCATATCCTGAACCAAACTGACTAATAGCAGCATTAGTTAATTCTTCTTTTAAATTCTCTAAAGTTCCAAAGGTTTTATTAATTTCTTCTAAAAATTTACCTTCTGGAGATTTCTTTGCATTTGGAGATAATATAGAGAAGTATAGATTATGGTTAGATACTCCCCCTCCATTATTTACAACAGCTGTCCTTATTTCTTCTGGTAAGTCAGCAAGATTCTTAATAAGTTGATCTAAAGTTTTCCCCTTGGTATATTCTTCATATCCTTCTAAAGCCTTATTTAAATTAGTCTCATAAGTTTGTAGATGCTTTCCATAATGAGTTTTTACCGTCTCTTCATCAATATATGGTTCTAAAGCATTATATTCAAATGGTAATTCAATCTTGTTATACATATTTACTCCTTTCACTAATACAATGTTATTTATATTTTTCCCATATATTAATTATTTATTCTTTATTATTAAAAATAACAAAAGGTGCATTATTAATGCACCTTTTGTTTTATTCTATATTTATCTTTTCTTTATATGTTGTAATCTTCTTCGTAAAGTTCTTCTACCTTACCCCAATCAATTACATTCCATATATTCTTAACATAATCAGCTCTTAAATTTTTATAATTTAAGTAATATGCATGCTCCCATACATCAATAGCAATAACTGGTACTAAGCCATCCATAGTTGGTGAGTTTTGATTTGGTCTTTTAACTATTGATAAGTTTCCGTCCTTGTCTTTAGCTAAAAATGCAAATCCTGAACCAAAAATTGTTATAGATGCATTATTTAATTCTTCTTTTAAGTTATCTACACTACCAAAAGTTTTATTAATAGCTTCTAATAATTTACCTTCTGGAGCCTTCTTTGCATTTGGAGAAAGTATTGAAAAATACAAGTTATGATTTGAAACTCCTCCACCATTATTAACAACTGCTGTTTTTATTCCTTCTGGTAATTCATCAATGTTCTTTAATAATTGTTCTAATGTTTTTCCTTTTGTATATTCCTCATTATTTTCTAATGCTTTATTTAAATTAGTCTCATAAGCTAGATGATGCTTTCCATAGTGTGTTTTCATAGTTGCTTCATCTATATAAGGTTCTAGTGAATTAAAATCATATGGTAATTCTATTCTTTTATACATAAAGTTCCCTCCCTTTTTTTCTTTATTATATCATACAAAAAACAAAAAAGCTATCTAATTTAGAATTATTTTCATTTAATAATAATTATTAATTATATGTGTGTTTAATATTCTATGAATTTAATAAATTAATATTGCTTTTAAAAGATCCTCTAGCTTAAGTCCCCTATAAGATATTAAATAATAAAAAAGTTAAACTTCTCTTTATACCTAAATCAGTAAATTATATAAATAATTTTTATTTTGATGTAATTAAATAGATAGAATAAAAATAGGCTTTGGAATAAATCCAAAGCCTATTTTTATCTTATTTATTGTCCTCGATTAAAGCTTCTATTCTAGCTCTACATCTGCTAGCACCACAAAATCCTGTGCCTGCTCCAGTAGCTTCTCTTACTTTTTCAAAAGTATCTGCTCCATCTTTTATTGCATTAATTATAGTATCTCTTTCCACGCCTTTACAAAGACAAATTGAATCCATTAGTCCACCTCATTACATTTTCTTAAATTGATTATCTTAAATTTAA
>JAHAIU010000257.1 GCA_018372555.1 Clostridium sp. | reverse complement strand
AACCTTCATTACCCCTTCTGTCCAATTATAATCATCTACATTTGGACCACACGCAATTTTATACAATTTATTTCCAGGATAATTTCTACAATATGTTTGATATCTTCTATACATATTACCATAGAATTCTGGTGTCATATTTCCACCACAACCCCAATTTTCATTACCTACTCCAAAATACTTAACCTGCCAAGCATCTTCACTACCATTTTGCTTTCTAAGTTCAGCCATTGGAGATATTCCATTAAAAGTTAAGTACTCTACCCATTCTGACATTTCTTGAACTGTACCACTACCTAAATTACCATTTATATATGGTTCGCACTCAAGTTGTCTACATAGCTCCATAAACTCATGAGTTCCAAAACTATTATCTTCTACAGCTCCACCCCAGTGAGTATTTATTATTTTCTTTCTATTTTCCTTTGGTCCAATTCCATCTTTCCAATGATATTCATCAGCAAAGCATCCACCTGGCCATCTTATTACTGGAATCTTAATTTCCTTCAGAGCTTGTACAACATCTTTCCTCATACCGTTTACATTAGGTATATCAGAATTTTCTCCAACATATATTCCTTCATAAATACATCTACCAAGATGCTCTGAAAAATGTCCATATATTTCTTTACTAATTTTAGAAAGTTTTTTTTCGATATTAATAGTATATTTAGCCATTATCTCACCCCTCAGTTATCTTTTATTAAATCTTACATTTATAATATACTATTTTTTGTTATAATAGTCAATAAATTATTTTACATTTATCTAAAATAATTTCATACTTTTATGTATTATTTATATATAATTCTGCTTTTAATCAGTATTTTCCCTTTATTTATGACTTATCATCCTTTTAAATACAAAAATAGTTACTGTTTTATATAAATATAAAACAGTAACTATTGTTAAGCTTTACAAAGGTTATTTATTATGCATTTCTTTAAAATAATTCTTTGTGTTATCTCTATTACATTTTAAATATGTTCTTATATGCTTTTATTTTAATTATATATAAATATAATCAATATCTATTTAGTATAATTAAATGAATTTCAAATATTTTACCTATTTCTTTATCCCCCATAAGGCCGTACCATTATTACTTCCCATAGTAGTAAAAGTCATTGTATAAACTTTTCTATTTATATCATATTGTTTCACAATTACTCCTCTATATACTTCTCCATCTATATTTATATCTATCTTATTTCCATCTTTAAATTCAAATGTACCTTCAACATCTCCTGTTATTGTTCCATCTTTATTTAATTTTATATTTTCAAACTCTCTAACTAAATCCATTATTTCTCTTCCATGATTTACAAAGCTATATTCACCTATAACCTCATTTTCTTTATACTCAGCAATAGTTTCTCCAGTATATCTATATGGAGAAACTACAAACCAACCATCTTCATTTAAATACATTTGATGTACTCTAACCTGATGAGATTCTCCCGTATCTGGAAATCTAGAATGGAATATTAAGAAGTACTTTCCTGTTTCTTCATCATAATAAACTGAATTGTGACCTGCTGAAACGTATCCTAAATCTGATGGATCTAAAATTGTTCCTTCTGCTTCTTCACTTATAGGATATCTAAAGTTTCCAAATAGCTTATTACCATAATTCATTATATATTCATTTTGAGCTGCTAAAAACTTTCCTATTACGCCTTTAGCGTCAATCATATCATTTCCCATTGCATCATAATAAGGACCGTCTGGATTTTTAGATCTAGCAACTCTCATATTATAGCCAGCATCTGCTGTTAAACCTCCAAATGATAAAAATAAATAATAATATCCTGTCTCTTTACTATAAGCAACATATGGTGCTTCTATTTCTGAGTGATATCCTCCTAATATTTTTTTACCATAAGTTCCTTGCCCTTCTTTTATAGATCCATTATCTGGATTTAACTCAAGTATATAAATCCCCCCAGAATATGAACCATACATCATCCAAAGCCTTCCTTCAGCATCATAAAAAACAGCCGGATCTATTGCATTAGGATTTACATTTGCATCATATATCTTTTCTTCACCATTTTCATCTTTATATTTTAATTCTTCTTTTCCACTAGATTTAACTAATAATCCCAAATTTTTAAATGGTCCGTCAATACTATCAGCTACTGCATATCCTATAGCCCCTTGAGGAGATGAGCCTTCACATACACAATAATACAAATAATATTTTCCATCATTTAATTTTATCCAATCACTTGCCCAAAAAGTTGATGTTTTCCCCCAATCTAACGCTTCTTCCAACTCTATTTTTATATCTTCAAATAACTTTTGATTTGCAACTGAATCTGAAATACTTATCCAATTAATTAAATCTGTTGATTTAGCTTCTGCCATATGGGAACCCGTTATATAAAAAGTATCTTCAACCTTTATAATTGCCGGATCATGAACAGAAACATTTTGAAAAGTAATGTCAACTTTATAATCTTTTGAGGTGCAACCTACACTACTTAATACAATTCCCATTACCGCTAATGTTGAAGCCCCCTTTTTCACAAACTTATTCATTAAAATCCTCCTTACCTTTTATCTTTTTATTTGTTAATCTAGCTGAAAATATTTTTCCTGTAGATAGCTTCTCTCCTGCTTTTATTTTTATTTCTATCTTTTCTTTTAAAACTTCTTTTGGAATATTATAATAGTAATTACACACAAATTTTTTTTTATCATTCATCAAATTTTCTTTGTCTAATTTTTTATCACCTACATAAATTGTAAATGATGATTCAGAATCCTCTGACTTATTTAAACATAAATAAATCTCATCTTCTAAATTTGTATCTAATAAAAAGCTAAAATAACCATTTTCAAAAGCCTCTCTATAGCCCATCCCATATTCTAAAGAATAGTCTGAAATTGAATTTGTAGAACTTAATTTATGTTCTATTTCCATTTGCTGTTCATTAAAATTAATTTTATCTATAGTAATACTTTCTAATAGCTCATCATAGCTCAAAAAATCTTTATCTAAATCTTCTTCACTAGTCATCTTAGTAAAATAAATGTTATATCTTTCATGATGAACGTCATAAAATGGTTTTAGTATTACACTTTCTTTAATAACATAATTATTAAAATTAAGTTCAAACTCTAAATCTTTGCCTTTTATTCTTTTTACATTATTCAATAAATTATCATTTTTACTTATTATTACAGGTATATCTATAGACTTGTAATGATTCAACTTTAAATGATCTTCTAATATATCACTTTCCGGGAAATTTTCTCTACCAAATGCTCCAGCTAAAACTAATGGACCATACATAAAGCAAATTTTATTTTTATCTTCTCTTGATGTATAAATGTGCAAATTCATATCTAAACTTATATCTAAGGTATCACCTTTTTTCCATAAGTTGAATATAGAGATATATCCTTGTTCTTTTTTAAAATTTATTTTATTATTGTTAAGCATGACTTTAATATCATTATTTAACCAATATGGAATTCTTATTTTTATTTCATAGCTTAAATCATTAGTTTCTTCTATTATAATCTTTGTTTTTTCTTCTTTTGGAAAATCTGTAATTTGATTTATTTTTATACTTTTATCTTCTAATTCTATACTTGAGCTTATAAATAAATTCACATATACATCATTTTCATTAGTATAATATATATTCCTTGAGTACTTACATGGATTCTCCATACCACTGCCTGTACAACACCAAAAAGATTTATCTGGCGAGCAATATACCTTAAAATGACCAGGCTTCGTAGATACAAAATAAGTTTTCATTCCACTTATTGGATCTTGAGATGCAAGTATATGGTTATATAATGCTTTTTCATAGTAATCCATATATTTAACGTTATGATTCCATTTATATAAATACTCTGTAAGCTTTAACATATTATAGGTATTACATGTTTCTGCCGTCGTAACTCCTAAAGCCTCAGTTCCTATCTTACCAAAGTGTTCATCTATGCTATTTCCACCAATTGAATATGATCTTTCACTTGTAACTATATTCCAAAAGTATTCACAAGCCTTTTTGTACTTTTCTTCTTTTGTTATATCGTATAACTTTGCAATA
>JAHAIU010000256.1 GCA_018372555.1 Clostridium sp. | reverse complement strand
TGAGAAAATTTAAAAACAAAATAATTCTTATGAAAATTTTTTATAGATTTTCATAAGAATATCTTTATAGCAAAGGCGATTTTGCATAGCAAAATCACCTTCCTTAATTCTTTCATTTCTTCATTTTTTCATTTAAAATGCTGCGCATTTTAATCTTATTGTCTTTTCCTCTTTAATAAACCTACTCCAGCAATTGATATTATTGTTCCAAATAAACCTATTGCTAGTGGTGAAGTTCCTCCTGTAGATGGTAACCCACCATTATTACCAGGTTTTTCAGATATACTTGGATTTTGTGAAGACTGTCCTCCATTACCATTGGTACTGTTATCATCATCTCCAGGGTTATTACTATCATCCGGATTATTTCCATTATCTACTCCAGGGTTATTTCCATTATCTCCGCCACCTGGATTATTGCCATTGTCTCCATCTCCTGGGTTATTTCCATTATCTCCTCCGCCTGGCTCATTACCATTATTATCATCCTTAGGCTTTACAGTGATTTCCCAAGTAACAAATGCTTGTCCCTCATTTATATTAGCAGTAACTATAGCCTTACCAACACTATTAGCAACAGCTTTTCCGTTAACTATAGAAACAACACTATCAGCTGATGAAATATATTTAACTGATTTTACTGCTACATCTTCTGGATTTAAGCTGAATTCTAAATCAAACTCATCTCCAACAGTTACTTCTAAATTAGGATTTTCAACAACAACATTTTCAATAGCTGGTATTTTCCCATCCTTAGTTACAGTAACATAACAATATAATCTTACAGAGCCATCAGTAGCTGCAACTTCTACAACTGTTTTTCCTGCATTTACAGCTGTAACTAAACCATTCTGGTCAACTGTAGCTATCTCTTCATTTCTAACCTTCCATTCTAATCCTACATTTGGAACATTTTCTGGATTCATGGTTGCAACAAGTTGCTTAGTATTATTATTAGAATCATTTAATTCTAAAGTTATATCAGTTTCACTAATATTTAACTCCTCTAATCTAACTTCATCATAATATCCAATTTCATTTAAAATATCTTCAATACCTTTGCCTTGATAGTATTCTTCACCTTCTATAACATCTGAATTTTGCTCATTTGTTATTAAGTAATTATATATTATATAATCCATATCATCAGCATTTACAATACCATCAAAATTGAAATCTACAGGTACTTCTTTATAGTCAACTTTTTGTCCATAATACTTAGCAACTTCCATTGCATCATGGATATCAATTACATCATCACCATTAACATCACCTGCATATGCATATCGATAAAATTCTGAACCTAATAGATAATAAACTTTACCTAACACTTCTCCATTAACAACTCTAGATGGAACAAATCTTGCTTCCTTTTTAAAATGTCCTGGGAAATTTGAAACTACCTTATACTCTTCAGTTGAAGTTGGTAAATTAATAGCAACATACTCATCATTATTATCATGATACTCTAATTCATACTTATTACCTTTATTATCTTCAGCCCAAATATATTGATTTAAATCTTTTGTGTATTTACTTCTTTGTACTGCATCAATAGCACCTTGCGCAACTTGCAATGTTCTAATCGATGATGTCCCTTGCTTAATATTTACACCTTCATAAGTTGAAGAATAAGACATCTCAGCATAATTATCATCCTTATCTAAAACTTCAGAACTCATACATTGAATATACTCTTTATAGAATTCACATTCAGAATCATCAACCAATTTCAGTTCTACATCTAATAAATCAATATCATCTGATATATTAACCTTATTTCCATCTTTATCTTTTATAGATAAATTTAACTTTAAATTTCTATATACTTCACCATCTATACTCTTTTCTAAACTAACATTATATCCATTATCATCAATAATCTTTTGAAGCTCATCATTAATCCTTATATCCATAACCTCAAAGCTTCTCATATATTGTAGTTCAAAATTAAATGTGCTTCCTGCTTGTAAATTGTTTACCCCTATAGTTGAAACGATATTTTCACCTTCAACTATGCTATCCTTATCTAAGGTAACACTTGTATAAGGTGTACCTTCCTTTACAAAGAAATATCTTGGAGATAAGAATAAATTTTGTGAAGTTGCCATATCTGTAGCCATTGGAGAAAACTCCATTACATTATTGCTTATATCAGATTCTTCGAAGCCAATCATGAAATCACCATTTTCATCTACTTTTAAACCAAAAGCCGGCATTCCATTTTTAAATCCACTAACTATTATATCTTTTTTACTAGCGTTATAGCCCATTTCTTGTAATTCAACTATACTATTATCATCAACATTACCATGAAGCCAAAAAGCAGTATATTCTTGACCTTCATACTCTTCAGTAGTCATCATATCTTCAGTAATTTCATATACACCAGCTTCTTTATTTACATTCATAGTAACATCTTCATTATCAACTAAAATACCATAGTTATACTCAAAAACTTCTTCTGTTTCATCAGAATGAGCAACAAACTCTAAAGTATATTTTCCATCAGTTAAAGATCTTCTAATATAAGTTACTTCTCCATCTTCATCCATTGGGAAATATGACGCTCTTGAATCTAAAGCATAAAATGAATTTCCATATCCTGCTGGAATAGAAGATACATCCACATTCCCAACTAAGCCTATTCTTTCATCAGTTTTATAATCCTTAATAAAAACTTCAATATAAGTTAAAGGAGAGGTAACTTCAACATATGCACCAATTCCTGAAAGTTTTGCATAGTGCATCATTTCTAAGTCATTACTTACAGCGTACCTTGATAAAGTTAAACTCTTTATTCCTGGTTTAATATATGAAGCTGAAAATGGTAATTTATATGTTTCATTACTATCATCTGCATTAGTTAAAATCACATAACCTTCATATCTACCTAAAGCTGCATTTGATGGAATCTTAATAGTTGCATTAAAATCAACTGTTTCTCCACTTCCAACTGATAATGTACTTGGTACTTCTAAGTTGACTCCATTTGCCTTAACATCTTGTGCTAAAGATTCTTCTCCTAAATATTTTACTGATACATTAAAGTTCTTTCCATTATCTCCATCATTCTTTAATTTTAATCCTAATGTTTTTTCCTTATTTTCACCATCAATATGCATTCTATCAAAAGATAGTGAACCAGTAATATAGTCTATTTCGATTAACTTAGAATCTTCATCATAGGAGTTTGTCTTATCTATTACACTTATACTAATATCATTATGAACTGCCTTATAAGCATCTACTCTACCTGCACCAACAGCATTTATTGGATAATTACCATTTAAATCAACAGAGCTATTCATTAAAGCAACTTTAACTTCTGCTGGTGTCATATCACTATCATTTTGTAACATTAAAGCTGCTATACCAGCAACATGTGGACTTGCCATTGAAGTCCCTGATATTCTAGAATAAGATTCTGAATAATCAATTCCTCCTTCTGGACTATTAATAAACTCAGGATATGTTGAGAATATTCCATCTCCAGGAGCTACAACATCTGGCTTAATTGTTTCATCTGATGAAGGTCCTCTTGAACTAAAGTCTGCTAATACATCTGGTTCTATACTTGTTTCACCTGTAATATTAAACTTAACTTTTATTACATCCTCATTAGCTTTTGCCTCCTCAATTGAGGCCTTTATTTGATCTCCTTGTTCCTTGGTAATAGCTATTGATGTAACTCTATTTTTAGCTTCCCCAAGATAAAGATTAAGTTCTTCATTTTCAATATTATTAGCTATTAATACACCTGCAGCTCCTGCACTAAATGCATTATCATGTTTTTCTGTAAAAGTACCTTCGCCTCTATCTATTAGTACCAATTTTCCCTTAGCATCAATTTGTGAAAGTTCATTTTTAGAACCTAACCCACCATATACAACTTCATATTCACCTGCTGTAAAATCATCAAGGGATTCAAAATTTCTAGCAAATAATCTACCATTTAATAAATCTCCATTTGATAAGTTAATATCAAAAGTTTCTAATTTTATATCAGTACTACTTGCTCCAACTGAAATTGCTAAAGCAGAACTTCCTGGTGCTCCTACTGTTGAAAGTTCTGGACCTGCATTACCA
>JAHAIU010000007.1 GCA_018372555.1 Clostridium sp. | reverse complement strand
TTGCGATTGGCAGTTATTCAGAGCACGAGTAGTGCCGCCAGTATCATGCCCTTATAGGGCTTAATCAAGCCACCAGCTAAGCTGGTGGTACATGACTTTATTATAGGGAGTGATGATAATGATTAACGAAAATTTTGTACAAGCTATAAAAGAAATGAAGCTAGTTAAAGTAGTATTTGACTCATATGAAAAGGGAAGAATTACAAGAATTTGTGTACCGTTTGATTATGGACCAAGTAGACGATATAAAGATGGAAAGGAAAGATATCATTTTTATGATTTAGATAGTCCATCTAGTATCCATAACTTATCTATATTACCGGAACAGTTAGTAAATATAGAGATATTAAATGAAAGTTTTACTCCAGCAGATTATGTTAAGTGGACTCCAAAGTGGTTTTTAAAAAGAGATTGGGGGTTATATTCATAAAAGTTTATAGTATAAGGGGAAAAGATGAATTTATTAATAAAAAATTGCAACAATATTGATTTAGCTAATATTGAAATAAAGGAATATGAATTAAATATAAAGTATGGAATAAATGGAACAGGAAAAAGTACCATATCAAAAGCAATAAAGTATTGTATTGAAAATAATGAAAAGCTAACCGAACTAAAACCTTTTAAATATTTAAATAGCAAGGAAGAAGTTGTTCCTACAGTAGAAGGGCTAGAAAGATTTAATACGGTAAGTATTTTTAATGAAGAATATGTGAATCAATATGTCTTTCAAGAAGATGAAGTGTTAAAAAATAGTTATGAAATCTTTATAAAAAATGAAGAATACGATAATTTAATGATTGAAATTGAAAATCTTGTTATAGAAGTTAGAGATACATTTAATAAAAATCCAGAATTAGATAAACTAATTCAAGATTTAAATACTTTAACAGAATGTTTTGGAAAATCTAGTAGTGGATATTCAGCAGCAGGAAGTATAGGAAAAGGATTAAAAAATGGGAATAAAATAATACATATACCTAATGGACTAGAAGAATATGGTGATTATATAAAAAGTGATATCAATTCTAAATGGATAAAATGGCAGGTTAGTGGTAAGGAATATTTAGATATTAGTTGTAAATGTCCTTTTTGTACAACTGATATTACTACTAAAAAAGGAAAAGTTTTAAAGGTAAGTGAAGAGTATGACTTTAAATATATTGAACATTTAAACAAGGTTATGGATGTATTTAATAATTTAAGGGTATATTTTACGGATGAGACTAAAAAAAAGATAGATGGAATAACAAAAAGTATAGATGGATTATCTAGTGAACATATAACATATTTAAAATCAATTAAGTCGCAAGGTAATGTTTTATTAGAAAAATTTAATGGATTAAAGAATTTAAGTTTTTTCTCATTAAAGGATGTTGATGAAATAATAGATGAAATTAAAAAATATAGAATAGAGTTGGATTACTTATCTAATTTAGATACTGATTTTACAAAAGAAAAAATAAGTAAAATAAATAATTCAATAAATATACTTATTAGTAAAGCTGGAATATTAAAAGGGAAAATTAATAGACAAAAAAAGTTAATTTTAAAAAGGATAGAAAAATATAAAAATGAAATAAATAACTTCTTAAAGTATGCAGGTTATAAATATGAAGTAAATATAATAGTTAAAAATGATGAGTATAAGATGATATTTCAACATAAAGATTGTTCTAAGGAATTAAATAATGCAAATTTATATTTAAGTTATGGGGAAAAGAATGCATTTGCTTTAATTTTATTTATGTATGAAACTATTAGTAAAAATCCAGACTTAGTCATTTTAGATGACCCTATTTCATCATTTGATAAGAATAAGAAATATGCAATAATCAATAAATTATTTAAAGGAGAAAATAGTTTTAGAAATAATACAGTATTAATGCTAACTCATGATTTTGATCCAATAGTAGATATGGTGAAAAATTTTACATCTAAATTTAATGAAATAAAAACTAATGCTTATTTTATGTATAATAAAAAAGGAAATATTATTGAAAAAGAAATTTACTACGATAATATAAAAACATTTATTGAAATAGCAAAAGAAAATATATTAAGATTAGATAATAATATTAATAAACTAATTTATTTAAGAAGACTATATGAAATTAATGACTTTAAGGGATTAGAGTGGAATCTATTATCTAATTTATTTCATAAAAGAAAAGAACCTATTATTGATAAGGAAGTAGATGGAAGAAAACAGAAAGTTGTAATGGAATATTATGAAATAGAAAAAGCAACACAGAAAATAAGAGAGTTTATAGATAATTTTGATTATGATACTGAACTAGATAAATTATTAAGTGATGAATTTTTAATAACGGCTTATAATCAGTCTAATAACAATTATGAAAAACTTCAAATTTATAGAATTATTAAAAATGAAAATAACTCTAATGATATTATAAAGAAATTTGTAAATGAAACTTATCATATAGACAATGACTACTTATTTCAATTAAACCCATTTGATTATGAAATTATACCAGGCTACATTATAGAAGAGTGTGATAATGATCTAATGAAAAATGGGTTTAATATTGAAGAAAGATCATTGGTTTTACTATAATCTAAAATTTATCAAGTGAAATGATGGATTTTAGAGAGCATATATTATATATAAAAAACATGATAGAAATGTCATGTTTTTTTATATATGAAAATATTACTTATTAGAATTGAGCTTAAATTTTACAGTAAAATGATTTCTTTTAAATTATACAAAAGCTTATAATACAGTTTTTCAATTAAAATTCAGAAGTAAGGAATATTCATATAGGAGAAATTTTAGTGAAAAGTAGTATTACGATAAATTACTGATTTAAAAGATAATAGATATAAGAGGTTAAAGAAAATATTATAGATTATCAATAATTATAAAAAGTGTTTATAAAAAATATTTAACTTTTAATTAATTGTTTCTAGTGTTGATGATTTCTCCTAGATAGTTGAAGTGTATTTTATGGTCTAGAAAAGATTAGGGGTATTTAAAATGAAAAACCTAATCAATTTAACCATGTCCAAATATCAAATAAAAAACTAATAGTAGAGATACAGTTACTTATAATATGAAGGAATTTGTATAACCTTGTAGAATAAGTAGTTAAGATGTTTATTTAAAAGATTAATTATGTATAATAATTAGGATTTAAGGGGATAGGGTATGAGAAGTATTGAAGGGGTTAGGTTTAAAAAGGATAAAGATTACGCTGTTTGTCATATTTTAGAGTTTTCAGATGAATTAAAAAAATTAATTAGAGAGCAATTATCATTTATTTGTTATGGTGCAACGAATGCATTATCTACAAGGAAAATTTATAATTATAATAATACACTGAAAGAATTTATAAAAAGATATGATGAAAAAAAAGATAATACACAAAAAGGTATGATTGGAGAATTGATTATTCATGTATTAATAAATGAATTTTTTCCAGAATATGAAACAGTTTCTCCATTTTTTAATATAGAAGAACGAAGTGTTAAAAAAGGCTTTGATGTCGTATTAACTAATAAAGAAAATCATATGATGTGGATAACAGAGGTTAAATCTGGGGAATTGCATAAAGGTAAGGATGCTAATGAAACTAATATTGATTTATTAAATAGAGCTAAGTCAGATTTATATAGTAGATTAAATGGAGAGAATCAATCTTTATGGTTAAATGCAATAAATGGAGCTAAAATAGCTTTAGATAGTAAAAAGGATTTAAAAGATGCAGTAATTGAAATACTTGAAGAATATGGTGATGATTCGTCTGAAAATAAAATTGATAGTAAAAATATAAATGTATTTTTATCAAGTGTAGTATTTTCCAGTTTAAGTAATCGAATTGCCGAAAGTAGAGTGAAAAACAAATATGATTCTATAATTAAAGAAAAAAAATTTAGTGCTACCTTTGTACTTTCAGTTCAGAAGGAGACATATAATAAAATATATTACTTTTTAAAAAGTGAGGTTGAATAATGAAAGATTTGTCTATAAAAAGATTAAAAAACACTTCATTTGTAAACTTATATAGTGATTTTATATTAAATAGAAATATGTGCAGTGATAAATATATAAAAATACTTTCTCTTGCAACTATATTTTTAAATAGTAAGGATCAATATATTAAACGATTAGGTTATAGAATGATAATTATATATTCTAATCAAACAAATGATTATAGGCCTCTATATGAGATAGCGATAAACTTAGGGATAATACCTATAGCTAAATTTATACAAACACTTGATAAATATTCTTTTAATAAAACATTATTCACCGAATTGAACTTATCTTTTTTTGAATTATATAATAGAAATAATGTATATTACAGTGAAGAGCAGAAAGAATTAATAGATTTTTATAATAATAAGAAAGATTCTACAATATCAATAATAGCACCTACGTCATACGGGAAAACTGATTTAATATTATCTACATTAAATGAATGTAAGCATAGAAATATTTGTATAATTACGCCGACAAAGTCATTATTAGCTCAAACAAAAATGAGAATAATAAACTCTAATATATCGTGGATTAATAAAATTATTACTCATCCAGAAATGTATAATGGAAATGAAGATAATATTGTAGCCGTGCTGACACAAGAACGTCTTTTAAGGTTGTTGAAAAGTGATAGTGAATTATCATTTGATTATGTAATAATTGATGAAGCGCATGGGCTGTTAAATGGTGATGAGAGAAGCGTTCTTTTGGCTAGTGTTCTTATTATATTAGAGAAACGAAATAAGGACATTATATTTAAGTTCCTTACTCCTTTTTTATGTGATTCCGATAATCTTAAAATACGTAATACTTCTTTTGAAATTGACACATTTAAAGTTTCTGAATATGTAAAAACTGAAAGATTATATATATATGATATTAGAGATAAGATAAGCTTTTGTACATATGAACAGTTTTTGGACGATTTTTATGAAATAGAAATTAAAAGTGGAATAATGGATGATATTGACTTTATCAAGATATATGGGGCAGATAAAAATTTAGTGTATTTGAATAAACCTACAGACGTAGAAGGGTTTGGATTAAGAATATCAAATAGACTTTCAGAATTAATATCTAATAAGATAGAAAAAGCATGCAAAGATATAGCTGAATATATTCATCCTGAATATAATCTTATTAGCTGTTTAAAAAAGGGCATAATTTATCATCATGGAGCAGTACCAGAGCCAATCCGAATTTATATTGAAAAGTTATATTCAGAGTTGGATGAAATTAAATATGTAATTACAAATTGTACACTATTAGAAGGAGTAAATTTACCGGCAGAAAAGATGTTTATTCTGGATAATAAGAAGGGTAAAGGAAATCTTTCGCCTTCAAATTTAAAAAATTTGATAGGACGAGTTTGTAGATTTAATGAAATTTTTAATACTAAAAATAAAAATTTGATTAAGCTAGAGCCGTGTATTTATTTTGTTGTAGGACAATATTATGCAGTAAATGCAAACGTGAGAAATTTCTTGAGAAACTGTATGAAAATTGATAAGGAAGTGAGAGATAAACCTGCTAATGTTCTTTTAACAAATACAAATATTGATAGAGAAAATAATTTGAAGTTGAAGAGTGCAGAGGAATTTATTGAGAATTATGAAAAAGGGATTATTGAAAATTATGATAATAGATATGTATCTACATTTATTGGCAAGGTATGTTTTTTAAATAATATTAAGGAAATAAATATATTTGATAAAGAAGAGGAGATACAAAATTCGCTTAATAAATGCTATAAAGAAAATATATTTATAGATAACACTGAAGAGCTATTTAATATATTAGAGTGGCTTTTTTTTAGAAATGTGGAAGATAATGAAAGAAATCAAAATCTTTTACGTTTTAAATATATTGAAACACGTAATTTTTATAAAATGTTTTTAGATTGGAGAATAGAAAGTGCACCATATAGTAAAATGATATCTTATTTCGTGAATTATTGGAATAAAATATCTGTCGAAGGTAAAGATACATTAGTATATATGGGAAGGTGGGGTGAAGAATCTAGAGAAGGTGTAAAAAAGCTATGGACAAATATAAAATATAAATCTAATTCAGAGAAGATTAATTTAGCTGTAGTAAGAATAAAAGATGAACAAGATTTTCTTGATAATACTATTATTAAGTATGTTGAAGTATTACATGATATTGGATTGATAGATGAAGTTTTATACCTTAAGATTAAATACGGCACTGATGATAAAAGAAAAATAATTTTGGTTAAAAATGGTATTAGTTTAGGACTTTCAAATTTATTGATTGATAAGTATATTAAATATGTAAAAGTGGATTTAGTAAAAGATACAGTAATATTGCAAAGAGAATTAATAGATAGAATGTTTAATAATCAAGAGAATGAAATTATGATAAGTGAAGCCAATTATTTTATAAAATAAAATTATGATGAAGTAATTTTAGTATATTCATAATTTAATGAAAATATATTAATGCTTCATTAGGAAATTTATTAATATTATTTTATCTGAAATAATAGGAAGAATATTACTATATTCTTAGTGTGATTATATTGTATAAGTATTGATATTTTTAGAATAAAGGCTTTAAACTTCATTACTTATTTCAAGTAATAAAACCACGATTTTTTGTCGTGGTTTTTATCTTATAGACATAAAATCATCATAAAAATTTTCTTTTTTAATTAGCATCGCTTCGGTATATTTACCATTCCTCGGATTAAGTAATCTATATTTCTTTAAAATCAATTTAGCTCTTTTTCTTTTAACATCAATTACTAGATAGGGGTGTATATCTATCAATAAAGAAATAGCATCATTTCGTCTCAAAAAATAACTATAACAATCTTTATGTATTTCTAAGTTATAATTTTTCTTTTTAGTAATAGTACCTTTTCCTACTACTTTCTTAATCCATTCTAATAATTCTAAAGTGGTTGAAGCTATTGATATGCAAGGAGCTGGATGTTCATTTTTATGTATTTTTTGTAGCATAATACTGCCTTCACCATCTATGATTCCAGCAATATAGGCTTTTTCTGTTTCAGTCATAAAGTCACCTTTTTCTAAAAATTTTATTTATTAATAATAGTATGTGACTTTAAATAGAAAATATTTCTTATTTCTCTTGGAATTTTGGCCAGATGGGAAATATAAAGGGAGGAAATAAAGAAATTATATAGGGGTATCTTATCTATTATAATTAAAAGTTTTCTATCATTTAGTGTTGAGTTTAATAGTTCCAAATAAAAAGTAGCCTCATAGGATATTATAAAAAGTAAATTTAGGGGTTAAGCATGAAAGAATATCAAAGACAAGAACAAAGTTCATATAAGTACACTATAGCTAATACTAATCTAAGAAAAGAAAAGTCTACTTCTTCTTATATAATCACTGTAATACCAGCAGGATCTAAGGTTCAAGTTAACGACGCTGAAGAAGATTGGTATGAAGTAACATACAATGGACAAACAGGATATGTATATAGTGATTATTTATCCAAAACAAAATATACATGGACAGATGTTACTTTAAGGTCTTTTCCATCTGCCGAGTCAAAGCCAGTAACTGTAGTTCCTTTGAAATCTATGGTACAGGTGCTATCTGTAAATGGAGATTGGAGTAATGTTATCTATGATAACCAAAGAGGATATATATTTAGCTATTTTCTTTCTGATGATGGGAATCCACCTGAAGGATATGATTTTAAGTACTTTTACACGGATATGACAAGGTTTGTAAATGAAAATCAAATTAAAAGCCCTACTATAAATTTAATAACAACAAATTTAGAAAATAAACTTACTTATATATTTGAAAAAAATAATAATGGTACATGGAATTTATTATATAAGTGGTCTTGTACAGTAGGAAAACCAAGTACACCAACTATTAAGGGGACTTTCTATGTTAGTGGTAGAAAGCCTTACTTTGGATCTGATACTTATAGAGTAAAGTATGCTACTAGAATTCGAGGTAGTTATTACTATCATTCAATTTTATTTAATTCAGCAGGAACTGAAATAATTGATGATAGACTTGGTATGGCCTTGAGTCATGGATGTATTAGATTAGATGTAAAAAATGCTCAATGGATTTATGATAATGTATTAGATAAAACTACTATAATAATAAACTAATTTAATATGTAGGCTCTGTGAAGTGATTATCTAACAGAGCCTATATTTATGTATTTAAAAATGACTAATAAACTGTTAGATAGTTATATAGTAAGTATAAAATTATATTTATACTTGCAATAAGTGAAAAAATTAAAGAGGACAATAAATAAAAACTGTTTAATATAGGTTATAATAGATTTTATATCAAGAATATGTATTTAATAAATAAGAAATACTACAATAAAAAATAATGCAATTAAAGCAAAATGGAGGATAAGAATATGAGTGGGAAAATAATATTAAATTTAGCAATAAGTTTATATGGATATATAGCAGATGAAAATGGTGGATATGATTGGATAGTTGGAGATGGAAATACTAAATTAAATACAGAAAATAAAGCGGATTTTGATAAGTTTCTAGAAGGTATTGATGTTGTAGTTATGGGCAGAAATTGTTATGATCAAAATTTTCATAATGATTTCAAAAATAAAGACGTCTATATAGCAACATCAGAAAATATAGTTGATTATGAAAACTATCATTTTATAAGTGGTGATATATGCAAAACTATAAGTGATTTAAAAAATCAAGGGAAAAACATATTCTTATTTGGTGGAGGAGTAATCATTGATAGTTTTGTAAAAGCAGATATTATAGATGAATATATTATAGGAATAATACCTACTATTCTAGGTAAAGGAAGAAAGTTATTCTTAGAAAATAACCCTAAAATTGATTTGAATCTTCAGGAATATTCAGTTGAGGATGGAATTATAGTTATGAAATATTCAAAGAGAAATAAATATGAAAATTAAATATTAATCTTCTTATTTATATTTCAATGAATTATAAATATTCATAAAGCCAACAAAAACAATTAATATAATATAATAGTCAGAGAGAAAGTGAACTCAGATGAAATGGAAAAATATATTAGTCATATTCTAAAACTTTTGATGGAGGCTATGAGGTCATTAGTTATTGTTTTAGAGTACAAGCCTCAATTTAACATTAAATTAGAGGGTATTTATACAGAAGGTGAATTAATACTTATAAACTTTTACTCTGGAGATGATTAAAATGGGTTATAATGAAGATGAAGAACATATTTTAAGTACTAGTTTAGAAAAAGATGTGTACTATTGAATATTAGTTAATTAAAGACTAACAGGATCTATTAGGGTGGTTGATGATTTAAGAAAGTAAATGATGAAGAAATATATAATGAGATAATGGGAAATTTACAGTGTGGTACACGAGATATTAAAAGGAGAAAGCTTAATTATGAATTATATACTATTATTTTTAGAAGGGATATTAACATTTATATCACCATGTATCTTACCTATGGTACCAATATATGTATCATATTTTATGGGGAAGGATTCAGATAATAAGAATAGGGCATTAATAAATTCCCTAGGCTTTGTTTTAGGGTTTTCAATTATATTTGTCTTATTAGGGGTTGGGGCAAGTGCACTTGGATTAAGTTTAAATAAATATATAAGAGAATTAAATATATTATCAGGGATAATAATGATATTTATGGGACTTAATTACCTAGGAATATTAAAGATAAACATACTTCAAAGAACCTTTAAGCTTAAAAATAAGGTTGATAAAAATAATGTTAATTTAGCATCATCTATTTTATTTGGGATGATATTTAGTATAGGATGGACACCATGTGTTGGACCATTTCTTGGATCAGCTTTAATGATTGCAACTAATTCAAGTCATATTATGGAAGGGGTATTAATGTTACTTACTTATAGTTTAGGCTTTGGAATTCCATTTATATTATCTGCTTTATTAATTGATTCATTAAAAAGTACATTTAACTTTATAAAAAGAAATTACAATATTATAAATAAAATATCAGGGATAATCTTAATAATTGTAGGTGTGATGATGATGACTGGATATTTAAATATGTTGTTATCTATGTTAAGTTTCGTATAAATTAAATACTATAAAATTCTTTTTATAGTATCGCTTCCAAAATAGAAATTTTGATTTTTGTTAGGATATATTAGCATATAATTACTATGTTAATATATCCTTTTATACTTATATAAATAATTAATTTTTCAATGATATTTTAATTTTATTTAGTTCATTAGTTAGTTCTTGTACTTGAGATTCTAACTCTTGAAGTCTATTTATGTTAATATCATTAGTTTGTGAGGTAGAATTTTTTGAAGAAGCTGATGTGTTTGATGTATTTGATGTATTTGAGGTATTTGATGGATTAGCACTTGGACTTGCGGGATTAGTGCTACAAAATGGATTAACAACATTATAATTTTTAACGTCGTAATATCTACCTGGACCTGATTGAAAGTATTGTTGTTGAGCATTAAATGTTAAGATAGCTTGACCAACTAACTGTAACCAGTTTCCAATAGCATTTTGGACATTAAAAGGAGTGTTTCCTGCTATTATATTTCCAAGTAATTCACCTATCAACACAAAAAGTTCAGGATGAAGAGTCTGGAATCCGTTTGGTATATCATTACATCCAAGGTTATTTTCATTATCAGAAGAATTAGTATAACCGCAAGCTCTTAATAAATCTTCATAATTACCCCATCCATTAAAATTCATTTTCTTACCTCAATATTATTGATTATTTTATTATATTAAACTTATATTTAAAATGTACTAGGTAATATAAGGAGAGGAGAATTTGTATAAGGGTTATGTAGTAGAATTTTAGTCTTAAAAGTATTTAGATATCTGATAAACACAAATTACTATAGTAAAATAAATATGTAAGAAAAGGTGCTATTTTTTGGATGAAGAAAAAAGATTTTAAGAAGAAATAATTTTTTTGAAAAATGTTGACAAGCTACTAAAAATATGTTACCGTATACATGTAAGGACTGTTACTGATTCGATCAGGCATGACCAAAAATTAATGTGATTATTTTTATATAATTATATTAATGTTTGGTCATTTTTTATTTTTTAAAATAAGGAGGGAAGATACTAAAAGATGAAGATATTAAAAAAGTTGAATAATAATGTTGTATTAGCTTTAAATGATAAAGGAGAAGAAATTATAGTTACTGGAAAGGGATTAGGATTCCGTAAAATGCCATATATTTTAGAGGACCTATCTTTAATTGAGAAAAAGTATATAATTCCTCAAAATACAAAAGCTTCTGAAATATTAGAATCTATCCCTAATGAAGTTATAAAAGTAACAGAAAAGGTTATACGAAGTGGCTATAAAGAACTTAATATGGAGTTTAATGTAGATATTTTATTAACTTTATCTGACCATATTAATTTTGCTATACAAAGAAGTAAAGAAGGGATAGGGATGAGAAGTCCACTTCAATGGGAAATCAAACATCTTTATCCTAAGGAATATGAGATAGGATTTCATTCCCTAGATATTATTGAAAATGACCTTGGAGTTAAATTAGATAAAAATGAAGCAGTTTTTATAGCATTACATTTTATAAATGCTCAGCTTGGTAAACATGATATGACTGAAACAACTAAGATAACAACTATTATGGGAGAAATTCTTAATTTAATAAAATATAAGTTTAAAATAGAGTTTAATGAAGATTCTTTTGAATTTACTAGATTTGTAACTCATATAAGATATTTTATTATAAGACAAGTAAACAATAAACCATTAGATAACGATAATAATGATATGTTTTCTCTTATGAAGGATAAGCTAGCAGAAGAGCTAGAGTGTGTTGAAATAATAGAAAAACATTTAAATAAAAATTATGGATGGAAGTGCACAAATGATGAAAAATTATATTTAATGCTTCATATCCAAAGAATAAGAAAAGAAAAAAATTAGGACTGTTACTGATTCGATCAGGCATGACCAAATATTAATGTGATTATTTATTATAGCTATAATTACATTAATATTTGGTCATTTTCATTTTAAATTTATAACTTATAAATCAAATGCTAGCTGGATTTATGGTTTTAAATATATGTATCATAAAACAAAAGGTGGAGATTTAGATGAATAATAAAGAATTAGCTCAAAAGATTCTTGAATTAAGTGGTGGAGAAAAAAATATCAATCTTGTTACTCATTGTGCTACAAGATTAAGACTTGTTGTTAAATCAGAAGCAGAAGTAAATTTAAAAGCAATAGATACTTTAGAAGGTGTTTTAAAAGCACAACATAGTGGTGGTCAATTACAAGTTGTAATTGGAGCTAAGGTTAACAAAGTATATGAAGAATTTATACAACTTGGTAATTTTTCAAGTAATGATGGAGAAGATATGCCAAAGGTTAAGAAAAATCCTTTTAATGCATTTATAGAAACTATAGCAGGAATATTTACTCCTATACTACCTGCACTTGTTGGATGTGGGATGATGAAGTGCTTATCATCATTAATGACTACAACAGGAATGGTAGATCCATCAATGGGTTTCATTACAATATTTAATATGATAGCTGATTGTGTCTTTTACTTTATGCCATTCTTCTTAGCTGTTAGTGCAGCAAGAAAATTTAAAACTAATGAATATTTAGCAATTGCTTTAGCAGGATGTTTACTTCATCCAACAATTTTAGATGCTGCAGGTAAAATTGCTCAAACTGGTGTTGATAGTATAAGTTTTTTAGGATTACCTATTTTATTAGTTAAGTATACTTCTACTGTAATTCCAATAATATTATCAGTATGGCTATTAAGTTATGTTTATAGATTTGTTGACAAGATAGTTCCAGATATGCTTAAGGTATTAATTGTTCCAATGATTACTTTATTAATTATGGTTCCAGTTCAATTAATTGCAATAGGACCATTTGGTTCATATGTAGGTACATGGATTGCAGAAGGATTAGATATATTATTTGCAAAAAGCGGAATAGTTGCAGGGGCTTTATTAGGATTCTTTAGACCAATACTTGTTATGTTTGGTATGCACTATTCAATTATGCCAATGCAAGTTCAACAAGTTGCAGATACAGGATTTACTGTATTAACAGCAAGTGCTTTAGCTGCTAATATTGCACAAGGTGGTGCAGCCTTTGCTGTATTCTTAAAGACTAGAAATAAAACTATGAAGGCAGCAGCAGGATCAAGTTCATTAACAGCTGTATTTGGAATTACAGAACCAGCTATTTACGGGGTTACTTTAAGATATAAAAAACCTTTCTTTGCTGGATGTTTAGCAGCAGGTTTAGTAAGTGGATTTTTTGGTATGGTTAATGCAAAGGCAAATGCTATTGCTATTCCAGGAATTTTATCTCTTACAACATTTAGTGCAAATAAATATATTTATATAATAATTGGTGTAGTAGCAGCTTTTGTTTTAGGATGTGTATTTACCCTTATTGCTGGAGTTGATGATACTGTAATGGGTGAAGATAAGAAAGAAGATGAAAAAGAAAATGTGATTTCTTGTGAAAGTATTATGGTAAAAAGCCCAGTAGAAGGAACAGTTAAAGATTTAGCTGAAGTTAATGATACTGTATTTTCTGATGGATTAATGGGAAAAGGAATTGCAATTGAACCTAAGGTAGGTAAGGTAATAGCTCCATTTGACGGAGTAGTTGAAGCAATTTTTAATACAAATCATGCTATTGGTTTAAAATCTAATGATGGTGTAGAAGTGTTAATTCACATTGGATTAGATACTGTAAACTTAGAAGGTAAATATTTTAAGAGCCATGTAACTAATGGACAAGAAATTAAGGCAGGAGATTTATTAGTTGAATTTGATATAGATGGAATTAAAAAAGAAGGATATGATGTTATAACTCCATTTATTATTACAAACTCTGATAAATTTAATGATGTTATAGCTGTAAAAAATGGTGAAGTAACAAATGATGATGATTTATTAAATTTAGTATAAATAATGAAAGAATTATATAAAAGTTTTCATTAAGAAAAAATTAAGCATTTATTGAAACTAGTATAAGTAATGAAAGAGGTAGATTTATATGAATAAAGGATTTCCAAAGAACTTTTTATGGGGAGGTGCCTTATCAGCTTGTCAAGCTGAGGGTGCCTACAATGTAGATGGTAAGACACTTACTATTCCAGAAGTAATGCCATTTAATCCAAAAAACGATAGAAAAGTAACTAAGCAACTTAAAATTACAAGAGAAATGATAGAAGAAGCTAAAAATGATCCAGATACAATAAAGTATCCAAAGAGAAGAGGAATAGATTTTTATCATACATATAAGGAAGATATGGCTTTATTTAAAGAAATGGGATTTAAAGTATTTAGATATTCAATTTCTTGGGCACGTTTATTTCCAAATGGAGATGATAGAGAACCAAATGAATTAGGGCTAAAATTCTATGATAGTATCATAGATGAATGTTTAAAAAATGGTATGGAGCCATTAATAACAATATCACACTTTGATTTTCCAATAGTTCTGGTTGAGAAGTTTGGTGGATGGTATAACAGAGAATTAATCGATTTATACCTAAGATATTGTGAAGTAATATTCAATAGATATAAAGGAAAAGTAAAGTATTGGGTAACATTTAATGAAATAAATATGAGTATTAAAGCAGGTCCTAAAACTATGGGTGTAATAGATGAAGGACAAGAAAACTATGAAGAAATGTTATTCCAAGCTCTTCATCATCAATTTGTTGCAGCTGCAAAGGCTACAAAACTTGCTCATGAAATAGATAAAGAAAATAAGATAGGTAGCATGGTAGCATACTTTACTACTTATCCTTATACATGCAAGCCAGAAGATGCTTTAGCAATGCAAAAGGATGACCAAATGAAGAATCTATTCTATTTAGATATTTTAAATGGTGGTAAGTATCCATATTATTCAAAAAAATATTTTGAAGAACATAATATTAATTTAGATATAAAAGATGGAGACTTAGAAGTAATTAAGGAAAATACAGCTGACTTTGTAGGAATGTCATACTATAATTCTATGATATCTAGTAATGATGGAGAGCAATTAGAGCTTACTGCTGGTAATGTTCATAGCGTTTATAAGAATCCACATCTTGATGCAAACGAATGGGGATGGCAAATTGACCCAATAGGATTAAGATATACATTAAATCACGTATATGATAGATTTGGATTACCTGTATTTATACTTGAAAATAGTTCAGGTTTCTTTGATACATTAACAGAAGATAATAAGGTACATGACCCATATAGAGTTGACTTTTTACGTAAACATATTGAACAATTAAAGCTTGCTATTGAAGATGGAGTAGAAGTTATTGGTTATACAATGTGGGGACCAATTGATATGATTTCATCAGGAACATCAGAAATGTCAAAACGTTATGGGTTTATATATGTAGATCAAGATGACTATGGTAATGGAACTATGAAGCGTTACAAGAAAGATTCATTCTATTGGTATAAGAATGTTATAGCTACTAATGGAGAAGAGCTTTAATATTTATGAAAATACTAAATAGTATTAAGAAAGTACCAGGGGGACTCCTTATAGTTCCCATGATACTTTCTGCAATAATAAATACTTTTTTTCCTGAGATTTTTCAAATAGGTAATCCAACAACAGCACTTTTCACAAATAAGAGTACTATGGTTTTAGTAGGACTAATGCTATTTGCCTCAGGAACACAATTCAATTTGAAAAAAACAGTTGATGTTATTAAAAGAGCAGGTATATTATGTGTTGGAAAGTTATTGATATCATATATTAGTGGATTATTAGTAATTAAATTCTTTGGAATAGAAGGAGTATTTGGAATATCAGCAGTTGCTATTATTGCTACAATTACAAGCTGCAATCCAGGATTATACTTAGCTTTAGTTAATGATTATGGAGATGAAATAGATGGAGCAGCTTTTGGATTTTTAAATTTAATAGTGGTACCTGCAGTTCCACTTATGATTTTAAGTTCGGCAAGTGGACAAGGAATAGATTTTAATATAGTAATAGCTAACCTTTTTCCATTTATATTAGGAATGGTATTAGGGAATTTAGATAGTGATTTTAAAAAGTTCTATGCGCCAGCTACAGTAATACTTTTACCTTTTATGGGAATATGCTTTGGTAGTAGTATAAACTTTATAGTAGCCTTAAAAGCAGGAATATCAGGAATAATTCTTACAGTAATATTCTATTTAATAAGTCTTTTACCGCTATTATTAATAGATAGAAAAGTTATTAAGAGACCTGGTTATGCAGCTATTGCGATGTCATCTGTAGCAGGGTTATCTATTTCAGTACCATCATTAGCTGCTGAAATTAGTAATGTATATGCTCCTTTTATGGATGTTGCTATGTCTCAGATAGCATTAGCATCAATAATAACAAGTATAATAACTCCAATGATAATTAAATATATAGTAAATAAATAAGAAATATACAGATATCTTTAATCTTAGGTTTAGGTATCTGTATATTTTTTTATTTAAATTACTAGATATAGAAAATAACACAGGTTTAAAATATCAAAAGACACAAGCAGTTGCAGATTACATGGTTCTTTGATTCATTAGAGTATATAAAAGAAAATGAATTTGATAAAGTACTTTTTTATAGTAAATTAAAAAAAATATTATAATCATTTTAAAAGTTATGCTGAAAAACTTGTTTTGGGGAAACAGAACTCTCACAGAGTGAAATTATGTAGAATATATATAATAATAAAGTGGAGAAACTTAATTCTTAGTAGTTACTGAGAACTGTATCATGAGTAAGTGATGTTTTTAATGAATTTGGATAATAATATAAAAGGAAATTAAATATCTATCCACGATAAAAATTACGTAATATAAATTAGTATTGTTTATATGTATAGCATATTAGAGTATAAATAATATATATTAAATAAAAATTAACTAATGATTAATTTAACTGAATTTTAACTATAGGGGTTGTATAATATATAGATAAACTAAAGTTAGAGAAGGAAGTTATTATGAGATTATTATTAATAGAGGATGAGGAAGATTTAATCAATACTTTATCAAGAGGCCTGAGAAAGTTTGGATATGCTGTAGATACAGTTACTGATGGAAGAGAAGGATTAGATTTATTTTATATGAATAAATACGATTTAGTTATACTTGATTTAAATTTACCATCTATGGATGGTATTGAAATACTATCAAAGATACGTGAAGATGATCAGGAGTGTAAAATATTAATATTATCAGCTCGTTCTAATTATCAGCAGAGGATAGAGGGGTTAGATAAGGGGGCTAATGATTATTTAGTAAAGCCATTTGATTTTGGAGAATTAATGGCACGCATTAGGGCATTGCTTAGAAGAACATTTATTCAACAGAGTATTAAATTTAAATATGAAAATATTATTATTGATACAGCAAATAGAAGTGTCTATGATGAGAATAATGAAAATATAGATCTTAAACCTAAGGAATTTGCAATACTTGAATACCTGTTATTAAATAAAGGTAGAGCAGTTAGTACAGAAGAACTTATAGAGCATATTTGGGCTGATGAGGATAGCATGTTTTCAAATGTTGTAAAAGTTCATGTAAGCACTTTAAGAAAAAAGTTAAATAAATATTGTGAAAAAGAAATTATTTCAAGTATAAGAGGAGTAGGATATATTATTAATGAAAGTGGTGGTATCAAATGATTAGAAGGTCTTCATTAAGAATTAGAATTACTCTTATCACAACTATCATAATGATTTTAATATCCATAATATTAACTGGAATTTCGGTATATAATGCAAATACTACTTTTGTTCCGCTAATTAATGAGAAAAATATTAAGAATGGAGAGATAGATAAGGATAGTGATATAGAACTAAAACCATCAATAGATAATAAAATAGAATTAAGTGATGGATCAGAGGATTTAGGTATCTATTATGCAGAAAGTATAGACGTTAATAGTTTGGAATATAGTTTTAAAATTAAAGCAATTTTGTATATGATAATTATAATTATTATAGGATCTATAATGATATATTTCATATTAGGTAAAATGCTGAATCCAGTAAATAAGCTTAGTAAGCAGGTTGAAGTAATAAATGAATATCGTTTATCACAAAGAATATCGGGTTTTAATAATGGTGATGAGCTTAATAATCTTCAAGATTCTTTTAACATTATGTTAGATAGATTAGATAGAGCATTTGAAAGTCAAAAGCGTTTTTCATCAGATGCTGCTCATGAATTAAAAACACCACTAGCTGTACTAAAAAATAGTTTGGATGTACTTGAAATAGATGAAAATCCAAGTGATGAGGATTATAGATATACAGTATCTGTGTTTAAAAAGCAGACAGAAAGAATGATTAATTTAGTAAATAATTTATTTATTATGTCGGAGCAAAAAGAGTACCATTTTAATGATAATGTGGATATTCATATTATAATAAATGAAATAGTGAATGATTTGGAAAATGAAATTAAGGATAAAGATTTAAGTGTTAATGTTAAAGTAAGTAATTTTTCTATGAATGGAAACAATACTATGTTAACTCATGCAATTTCTAATATAATTCAAAATGCGGTAAAGTATAATAATCAAAATGGAAGTATAGATATACTTGTTAAAGAACGTGATAATAATTGTGTAATAACAATAAAAGACACAGGAATTGGTATTGAAAAAGGTAAGGAAAAAGAAGTATTTGAGCCTTTTTATCGTGTAGATACATCTCGCTCTCGTAAAGTAGGTGGTGCAGGATTAGGGCTTGCTATTACTAAAGACATTATTAATCGTCATGGAGGTATAGTAAGTTATTCTCCAAATGACAGCGGTGGAAGTATATTTGAGATAGTTTTACCAATTATAAAAAGTTAAAGAATTTTTAAACTGTTAGTTATTGTAACTAGCAGTTTTTTTATGTCCAGGAAAATATAATTTTTTTGAATCTTAAACTATTGATATTGTTAATGTGGGTAGGTGTAAACTGTAGAATGTGTTAGTAGGAAGTAGTGGTTAGCATAGTCAATTTATTTTAAATTATGCTATGGTTTAACCTTCTTTTAACCTTGAAACTTGTATTGTAAGTATGTAAGTAATATGTACGAAAGGAGAGAGACATAAATTGGGATTTAAGAAAAAGAAGGTATTAACTATCATATCTCTAGTTGCAATACTAGCAATTATAGCAGGATACTCCGCTATTAAAAATGCAAAAGATAAAAATTCAGAAGAAGAAGTAAATAGGCCACGGGAATATGAGGTAACCATAGGAAATATTACAGCAGGAACTAATGGAGCAGGGATGATAAAGTTTGAAAGTGTTGACCATAATTTTAGTCAAAGTGTAACTATTGGTGAAATTTATGTTAAAGAAGGACAGAGGGTGGCTGAAGGAGATAAGCTAGTGAGTTTATCAGTAGAAGCCATACAAAAGCAAATAGATGAACTTTATAGCTCATTAAAAAGGGCTAATATGGAGCTAGAACAAGTTAAAAAGGCACTAGAATATTCTGAGGATGCAGTAGAGTTAGCTAAGTTAGAGGTATATAAGTTAAACGAAGAAATTAATAAATTATGTGAATTAAGGGAAAATCCTATACTTTATTCTAAAGTAAGTGGTGTAGTAATGTCTTTAGGATATGTAGAAAATGCTGTAACAACACCTGATATGCCTATTGTTATAATAGGAGATTCAAATAAGGTATTTGCAGAAATAGTGGTATCTCAAAATGACATTAACAATATAGAAAAAGATCAAATAGTAACTTTAGAAATAGCGGCTCTACAAGATGAGAAAATTCAAGGGAAAGTAAGTTATGTAAACTTAAAGCCAACCTCAGAGGGGAATTCTACTACATACAAAGTAATAGTTGATGTAGATGCGAAGGATTATGGACTTCTTGAAGGAATGACGGCAAATGCCCAGTTTATATTAAAGGAAGTAAAAGATGTACTTATGCTTTCAAATAAGGCTATAAAACTTAAAGATGGAAATCAAGTTGTAAATGTAAAAAATGAAGATGGAACCTTAAGGGAAGTTACTATACAAACTGGATTTTCAGATGGGAAAAATAGTGAAATATTAAGTGGGTTAAAAGAAGGCGACACTGTCGTAGTTGGAGGATAAGTATGAGATTCTCTGAAACACTACGAATTGTATTTATAAACATAATTCAAAATAAATTCAAAGTTCTTCTTACCTCTCTTGGAATAATTGTAGGTGCAGTAACTATTGTATTAGTAATTGCAATAGGTCAGGGGGGAGAAGATGAAGTTATGGCTCAGTTTAGCGGGCTAAGTGCAGAGACTATTTATGTAAATCCTGATTATTCCAAAAGTAGTTTTAATACTAGTGAAAGTATACCAAAGCTTACAGTTGATATTATGAATCAGATAATGTATGAAAGCACAACTTTATCAGCTATAGATATAAGGGGTAATGCCTATAAAGAATCTGTTATTAATGGAACAAAAGAACAGGTGGCAATAGCAGGAGTAACAGCAAAATATTCAAAAGTATCAAATTTAGATGTTGCTTACGGAGAGAATATAAGTGATATTGATGTTGAAGATTATACTAATTCTGCTGTTATAGGAGATGGACTAGCTAAGAAATACTTTATGAAAGAAGAAGATGCAATTGGAAGCACCATAAAAATAAATAGTAGAACTTATGTTATAAAGGGAGTTCTAGAAAGAAGAGGAGATGGAATGCAGGGATTAAGTCCTGATGAAACTATATTTATACCATTTACTACAGCATCTCAGTATGTATTTGATAATAATACATTGCCTCAGATAGTTGCTCTTGCAAGTGATTTATCTTTAGTAAAAAAAGCAATGGCAGAAATTAAGGATACATTAAATTATGTCCTTGAAGATGGTAGTGTATATAAGCTAGAGGATACAGGAAGTAGAATAAAAGCAGCTACAAAATCAGCAAAAACTATGAAGCTATTACTTATGTCTGTTGCAACTATAGTGTTTGTAGTTGGAGGGATAGGGATTATGAATGTTTTATTTGTATCAGTAAAAGAACGTACAAAGGAAATCGGAATATTAAAAGCTCTAGGAAGTTCTAAAAAGGATATAATGCTACAGTTTCTTTTAGAATCAGTTATTATAAGTGTGTTTGGAGGATTAGTAGGAATAGTATTAAGTAAATATATCATGCCTCTTATGAAATATATAAATATACCAATAACACCCTCTCTTAATGGGGAAATTATGGCTTTATTATTTGCAGTTGTAACAGGAACTATATTTGGATTATATCCAGCTTATAAGGCCGCACAATTAAAACCAATAGAATCACTAAGTTATGAATAAATAAGAGGGATGACTATAGGTTTGCTATAAATTAAAAATATTAAGAATAGGCTATTTTAGATGAAAGTGATGAGATAAAGATAGCTTAAATATAAATATGAAAGGAAGTAATAAATATGAAAATGAAAAAATGTTTAGGATTAGGATTAAGTGCATTAGCAATATTAGGAATGGTAGGATGTTCATCAAAGGATAATTTGAATGAGGATAGCAAAGACACGGATATATCTAAAAATAATATTTCACAGAATGAAAATAAGAATAATGAAGAATCTGATGATGTAACATTTCTTGGAAAGGTTAAAAATATAGTGGGAAATGAAATAGAATTAGAATTAGCAAAGGATCAAGATGTAAGTGGTAAGGGTTCAAAGTTGCCAGAGGGAGTTCAGTTTCAGGAATCAATAGGGGGAGATTCAGGGTCAATACCTGAAGGTAGTCAATCATTGACCGAGAGTAGTGGTGAAGTAATTAGCCAAGATTCAATAAGTATAGATTCATCAGAGGGAGGAGAGATATTTCAAATTGGGGATCCAGTAGACAATGAAAAGTTAGAGTTAGAATATATAGGTGAGACTATAAAAATTACAATTCCAACAGGTGTAAATATATTTGATATGAGATCAGGAAGTGATAGTAAATTATCTGCAATAAAAGCAAACTCTATAATAAAGGTATCTGCAAAAGGAACAAAAGAATCTCCGATAGTTCAATCTGTTGATATAGTGGAATAGAGTTATGGAAGCTATAATAAAATTAGAACATATAAATAAGTATTATAAAGTAGGGGAGAGTTCACTTCATGTTCTTAAGGATATAAATTTAATGGTAGAAAAAGGAGAGTTTATTGCAATACTTGGCGCATCAGGTTCAGGTAAGTCTACACTTATGAATATTATAGGCTGTATGGATAATAGCGATGATGGAGAATACTTCCTTGAAGATATACAAATACATAAGTGTGGGGATGATGAACTAGGAAAGGTACGTAATAAAAATATTGGATTTATATTTCAAAAATATCATTTAATACCATAATATACAGTTATTCAAAATGTTATGATGCCTTTATTAATTAGAGGAATGTCACGCACAGAAGCTATAGAAAAAGCAAAGGAAAGTCTCGAAAATGTTGGATTGGAGGATAGAATAGAACATAAACCAAATGAATTATCAGGGGGACAACAGCAAAGAGTTGCAATAGCTAGAGCGCTTGTAACAAAGCCTACATTACTTTTAGCTGATGAACCAACAGGAGCTCTTGACTCTAAAACTGGAAAAGAAATCCTTCAATTATTTAAGGAACTAAATGAATTAGGAAATACTATAATTATGATTACTCATGATACTAATGTCGCTAAGTATAGCAAAAGAATCCTTTATCTTGATGATGGAGTATTAATAGATAGAAAGAAGGCTTAGATTAATATTAATTGTTTAATGGGATAAGTATATGTAACAGATTAGTGTTGAAAATAAATTGCAAGATTAGCAGTATTGATAATAATAATAATATTTTATTAAGTTTACACAAAATTATTTATAGTGTTGATTATTAAAAAAAAGTAGCTACCATTAACAGATTTTTAATCTGCTAATGCAGTAGCTACTTTAAAATTTATTATTTTGTATAATTATCGAAATAACCTTGTATGAAGATTATAGGAGTTCCTTTATCTCCACTTCCTGATGTTAAGTCAGATAATGATCCTATAAGGTCAGTAAGTCTTCTTGGAGTAGTACCTTGAGATTCCATAGCTCCAACTAAATCTGATTCCTTATTTTTAATGTATTCAGATATTGCATTTTTAAGTTCTTCACCTTTTAAATCAGCAAAGTTATTATCAGCAAGATATTTTAATTTGATTTCATTTGGAGTTCCATTTAAACCTGCTGTATATGCTGGTGAAACAACTGGATCAGCAAGTTCCCAAATCTTACCTACTGGATCTTTGAATGCTCCATCTCCATAAATCATAACTTCAACATCTTTTCCTGTCTTTTCTTTAAGAATAGCTTGTATATTATCAACTACTGGTTGACAGTTACGAGGGAAAAGTTTAATTGTTTCTTCTGTTGATTTGTTTGAACCTAATAATCCATAAGATTCATTACATCCACTTCCATCAATAGATTCACATAATATATTATCAAGGCTATAAATTTTTTCTCCGCCATTTGCTTTTAAAATTTTCTTAGTTCTAAATCTTGTATGAATGTCACAAGTAAGAACGCTCTTTGTATAATTTAATATAGTCTTAGGATTGTTTGAGAATATTACTTCACACGGAGCGCCATATTCTTCTACTAAAGATTTATAGTAATCAATGTAGTCAACACCTGTGAAGGTATGCTTATTATATCCAAATAGATTACGGAATTCTTGTTCTGTTAAAACATCTGTCCAAGGATTAACTCCCTTTTCATCTAACATATCTAAATCAACTAAGTGATTTCCAACTTCATCAGATGGATAGCTTAACATTAAGATTATTTTCTTAGCTCCCTTAGCTATACCACGAAGGCAAATTGCAAAACGGTTACGACTTAAGATTGGGAATATTACACCAATAGTATTATCACCAAACTTAGCTTTAACATCTGTAGCAATATTATCTATAGAAGCATAATTTCCTTGAGCACGTGCAACTATTGATTCAGTTACAGTAACTATATCTTTATCATTTATAGTAAAGCCTTCAGCTTCTGAAGCTTTAAGAACACTTTCTACAACGATATCTTCAATTTTATCCCCTTCTTTAATGATTGGGCAACGAAGACCTCTAACAACTGTACCAACAACTCTTTCCAAAACAATCTCTCCTATCAAATTTAAAATTCATTTTAAATATTTCATACTCTTGTAATATACACCAATTAATGATATAAGTAAAATAAATAGAATGAATACATGGTATAAGGAGTACTTATATGATTACTAAATTAGATTTATATAAAGTCTTTTGTCAGGTAGGAAAAAGTAAAAGCTTTTCAAAGGCGTCAAAGGAGCTTTACATGACACAGCCAGCAGTGAGTCAAGCTATAATGCAACTAGAAAGGGAACTAGACATTAGACTTTTTAATAGAACACCAAAAGGAGTAACATTAACTAATGAAGGTAGCCTTTTATTTGAATATGTAAATTCAGCAATTAATTTAATAAGTGCTGGAGAAGAAAAAATATTAGAATTTAAAGAGTTAGCTGTAGGAGAGTTAAAAATTGGAGTGGGAGATACTATATCTAAATATTTTTTGCTTCAATATTTAGAAGTCTTTCATAATAAATATCCTAATCTTAAATTTAAGATTATAAATGGAACTACTATAGAACTTTGTGCCTTAATTAAGTCAGGAGAAATTGATATTGCAATATGTAATTTGCCATTAGATGATCAGTCATTAGAAATAAGACCATGTGGAGAGGTAAGGGATATTTTTGTTTGTGGAGAGAAGTATAAGGATTTATCAAAGAAGAAAATTTCCTTAGAAGAAATGGTTAAACATCCATTAATATTTCTAGAGCCTAGCTCCAATTCAAGAAAGTATGTAGAGAAATTTATGCTATCTAAAGGGATAAAAATCTCGCCAGAATTTGAACTTGGATCATTTGATTTATTATTGGAGTTTGCAAGGATAAACTTAGGAATTGCATGTGTAGTAAAAGAGTTTTCAAGAGAGTATTTAGAAAGAGGATTATTATATGAAGTTAAGACATTAGAAGAAATCCCTAGTAGAAGTATAGGTGTTTGTTATTTAAAGAGCGTTCCGCTTTCATTAGCTTCTACAAAATTTGTTGAGATATTAGAGGGCTAATTAATCGTTAGTGCATTTATATAAACTATTTTAATAGTTTAGTTTTGATTACGAAAAGTGTTAATATAAATATTGTATATTAAGTTGTAATAAAATTTTTGCGCTTTATTCAGTTATATTTTCTACTCAAAATATTTTAGTTAGGCAATTACACAAACAACTTATATAAAAATTAAAAACTATATGCTTTCAATTGATGTAATTTACTTTCAAAACTATTTTTCACTAAAGAGAAAGTAATTACTTAATATGTAGATTATTTATTAAAACATATATATAATTGATAATAGCAAATTAATTGTGAATCTGAAAATTAAGAGATTTGTAATTAAAATAATTTTTCAAATTAAGGATAAGAAATGGATAATAGAAATTTAACTATAAAAGATATAGCAGAAATGGCTGGGGTTGCAAAAAGTACAGTTTCTAGATATTTAAATGGCGGTAAAATAAGTGAGAGTACAAGCGAGAAAATAAAAGTTATTATAGATAAATATAATTATGAACCTAATGCTTTTGCTCAAAGCTTAAAGGCAAAGAGAACAAAATTTGTTGGAATTATAGCACCTTGTTTAGATTCTGTAGTTACATCAAAAGTAATAATGTCTATTGATGAAAGACTTAGAGAAAAAGGATATAATTCATTAATATTAAATACAAGCTTAAATAAAGAAAGTGAAGTTGAAAATATTGAAAATTTATCTAGGCTTAAGGTTGATGGAATTATTTTAATAGGTACAGAAATAACTAATGAGCATAAGAAAGCTATAAGTAAATTAAAAATTCCTATTATTATAGTAGGACAGAAGTACGATAAAGCAATCTCTATTATTAATGATGACTATAATGCAGGAAAAGTTGTAGGCGAGTACATTTTAAAAAATGGACATAAAAAAGTACTATATCTAGGTGTTGAAGAAAGTGATGAAGCAGTTGGAATCATAAGAAAAAAAGGTGTAAGAGAATCTTTGCTTAGAGATAAAACTGTAACATTTAAAGAAATAACTACAAGTTTTAGTGCAGAAAACTCTGAAAAAATAGTTAATGAATTAATAAATAATTTAGAGGAAACTGTTATTATTTGTGCTACAGATAAAATAGCTTTAGGAGCTTTGAAAGCTATTAATAAGAATAATAAAAGTGTTCCAGAAGATATTTCCTTAGTTGGTTTTGGAGGATACGATATTTCAGAGATGATTACTCCAAGCTTAACTACTATTAGATTTAACAATAATGAGGCTGGTATAATTTCTGCAAATACAATTATAAATTTAATAGAAGAAAAAGAAGTTGAAAGTTTACATGTAATAGGATTTTCCTTTATTAAAGGAGAAAGCGTTAAGGAAATTATTGAATAATATTAATTAAAAAAATTAAAATAAGAGGTTGATGATTATTATTTTATATTATGTTTAAAGTGGATATATATAAGTTTGTGTTGACTTGGATAGAAGCAGTGGAAACTTATGTATATCCACTTTTAGCATATGAAGCATATAATTACCTGTGAAAATGTTTTCTAAAGCTATTGCATATGGTTAAATAATATGATAATATCTAATCATAGATTTTGGGAACCGGTTCCACGAATTAAAAAAAGAAAAGTACAGGGGGAAGAAACCATGTCAAATAAAAGTGAACAATATAAAAAAATTTCTGAAGAATTATTAGTACATATTGGCGGAACAGATAATGTCCAAGGTGTTGCACATTGTGCTACTAGATTAAGAATAGTTTTAGAAGATACTAAAAAAGTTAATATGAAAGAGATAGAAAATATTGACCTAGCTAAAGGTGTATTTATAGTTGGTGATCAATTACAAATAATATTTGGAGCAGGTACTGTTAATGATGTATATAAAGTATTTGCAAAAGTATCAGGAAAAGAGAATATGTCTTTAAAGGATGTTAAGGCAAAATCTGCTGAAAAGCAAAATAGATTTCAAAAAGCTATTAAATCTTTATCAGATGTATTTGTAGATATTATTCCAGGATTACTTGCAGCTGCATTA
Source organism: Clostridium sp. (assembly GCA_018372555.1). GTDB lineage: Bacteria > Bacillota > Clostridia > Clostridiales > Clostridiaceae > Clostridium. The sequence continues at coordinate 10,548 of JAHAIU010000007.1, read as the reverse complement.
TTAATGGGTATTACAGGACTATTAACTCAACAAGGAATATTTGGAGAGCAATCAGTAGTTGAGATGTTCCCATCTTTAGCTGGATTCAATAGATTTATGCAAATAACTTCAACAGGAATATTTACTATATTACCATTACTAGTAGTTTACTCTGCCACTAAAAGATTTGGTGGAAATCCAGTTTTAGGTTTAGTTATTGGAGCAATAATGCTACATCCAGACTTAGCTAATGCTTATAGTGTTGCTAATGGGTCTGTAGAACCAGAAGTTATTAATATTTTTGGATTAAAAGTTGAACTTGTTGCTTTCCAAGGTGGAATAATCATTGCATTAATGATGGGATTCATAACAGCAAAGCTTGATAATTTCTTTAATAAGGTAATTCCTGATTTAGTTAAGTTATTTTTATCACCATTAGCAACAGTAACAGTTGGAGCATTTTTACTATTTACTATAATTGGACCAGTTGGTCGTGGATTAGCAGATGTGGTAACAAGCTCATTATTATGGACAACAACAAACTTAGGTATTTTCGGATATATGATTTTTGCTGGTATTCAGCAAATAGTTGTAATAACAGGATTACATCACGTAATAGGAGCAGTAGAAGCACAATTAATTGCAGATACAGGAAGAAACTTTATAATGCCATTAATGTCAGTAGCATTAATTGGTCAAGGTGGAGCAGTATTAGGATATTTAGTTGCTAACTGGAATAATACGAAGGAAAGACAAATTTGTATATCTTCATTTGGATCAGTATTGTTTGGTATATCTGAACCAGCAATATTTGGTGTAACATTAAAGAATAAATTCCCTCTAGTAGCTGGATGTATAGCAGGAGCTTTAGGTGGAGCTTATATATACATAACAAAGGTAACTGCCATAGGATTTGGAGCTACAGCTATACCAGGACTTGCAATAGTTGCAGCTGAAAATTCAGGGCATTTAAATTACTTAATAGCTCATGGAATAGCTCTATTAGCAGGTGCAATTTTAACAATTATCTTTGCTAAAGCTAAGAAAAAAGCAGCTTAAAATAAAGTCTGGGGGTTAACATGAAAATTTATAAGGAAGAAAAGCATAGAACAATAATCGAAGCAACAGCAGCAGAATTGAATGAATTTAAAAGCAAATCAATAAATGATCCATGGAAACCTAATTATCACATTCATCCTGAATTTGGTTTATTAAATGATCCAAATGGATTAGCCTATTATAAAGGTAAGTATAGATTATTTCATCAGTGGTATCCATTTGGAGTAATTCATGGAATGAAGCATTGGGCTCAATTGGAATCAGAAGACCTAGTAAATTGGAAAAGGGTAGGGGTAGCACTTACTCCTACTGAAACTTATGAATCTCATGGAGCTTATTCAGGAACAGCTATAGAGATTGATGGAAAGCTATATTTATATTACACAGGTAATATTAAGCTTGGAAAAGAAGAGAGAAGTGCTAATCAATGCTTAGCTATTATGAATGAGGATGGAAAAGTTGAAAAGTATAGTAATAACCCACTAATATTAGGAGTACCTGAAGGATATACAGGGCATGTAAGAGATCCTAAGGTATTTAAAAAAGATAATAATTACTATATGATTTTAGGGGCTCAAAGATTAGATGAGACTGGAACATTTATTATGTATAAGTCAATTGATGGTTTAGAATGGACTTTCCTTGGAGAATTAAGCCTTGAAAACTTTGATAATAACTTTGGATATATGTGGGAGTGCCCAGATTATATAAATATTGATGGAAAAGATGTATTAATATTTTCTCCACAAGGGATAGAGCCAGTAGAAAATAAATATCATAACATTTTCAACGTTGTTTATATAATTGGAAAGTTTGATGTAGAAAATTTAAAATTCATTGTGGAAAGCTACGATGAATTTGATGCTGGATTTGATTTTTATGCACCACAAAGCTTTAAAGGTAAAATGAATCAGCCATTATTATTTGCATGGGCAGGTATGGGGGAATTTAAAGCTCCTACTGATGATAATTTATGGGCAAACTGTTTGACTTTTCCTAGAGAATTATCTATAAAAGGTGATAAGTTATATCAACTACCAGCTAAAGAATTAGAACTTTTAAGAGCTAATGAAATAAATAATAGTGGAATAGCTAATGAAAGTATAGAAATTTTAAATGATAATAATTGTTATGAATTAGATTTAACTATTGATTCATTAGAAGCAAGTAAGTTTGGAATAGAGTTCTTAGTATCAGAAGAAGAAAAGTTAACATTAACTTTTAATAAGGATAATAAGAGTGTTGTTTTAGACAGAAGTAATATGGTACATCAGTATGCAGAGGAATATGGGAATGTAAGAGAGACAACAATAAAATCCTTTGATAAAGTAAATGTAAAAGCTTTAGTTGATAATAGTATAATAGAAATATTTATTAATAATGGAGAAAAAGCATTTACATCTAGGGTATTCCCATTAGAAAATTCTAAGGGAGTAGAAATCTTTACTGATAGTGAGATAAAATATAGTTATAGTAAATATTCCTTAAAAAAAGGGATATAAATTTGGAGGTAATAAGCTATGAATAATATATATTGTATTGGTGAATTATTAATAGATATGGTTTCTCAAGATGGAGATAGTTACTTAAAGAAACCAGGTGGAGCACCTGCCAATGTTGCTGTAGCTATAAGTAAATTAGGTGGAAAGTCTTACTTCCTAGGTCAAGTTGGAAAAGACAATTTTGGAAGCTTTTTAAAGAAAACTTTAATAGAAAACAATGTTGACACATCACTTATGAAAGATGAAGGCAAGACAACTTTGGCATTAGTTACTTTAGATAAAAGTGGAGAAAGAAGTTTTGAATTTTACAGAGGAAGTGATAGCAAATATGTTATTGCTCCAGCAATGATAGCAATAGATAATAAAGATATCATACATTTTGGATCTGCAACAGTATTCTTAGGAGGAGAAATTCAAGAAACTTATTATTCACTTTTAAAAGAAGGAAAGTCTAAAGGTGCATTAATTACTTTTGACCCTAATTACAGAGATGTACTAATAACAGAAGATTTATTAGAAGAATATAAAAAGCATTGCTGGAACTTTATGAAGGAAGCTGATTTTATTAAGTTAAGTGATGAAGAAGCTATGCTATTAACAAATACTAAGACATTAGAGGAATCAATACAATCATTGAAAGACTCTAACCTTAAAACTATTGCAATAACTTTAGGTAAAGAAGGGACAATGCTCATAGAAGGAGATAAGTCAATTATCATAGGTTCAATAGACATAGAGCAAAAGGATTCTACAGGTGCAGGAGATGCTTTTGTTGGAGCTGTATTATATGGATTAACAAGAAGTGAAAATAGAGATTATGGACAAATAATCGAGTTTGCTAATGTAGTTGGGGCTATGACTTGCGAGGAGTATGGTGCAATACCAGCAATACCAACGATGGATAAAGTGATTAAAAGAAAAGGTGAATTTGAGTTTTAGTTATATATTTTTTTCAATTAATATATGAAAAAATAACAACTGAAGGTTAAGACCTAGAAGTTAAGAAATTTCTTAACTTCTGGGTCTTATTTACATTAAAGACTTAATTTGTTTTGATAGAAATAATTAAGAAAAAACAGTAGTTAAAACTGAAAAAAGAATTTATTTAAACCATGAATAGAATAGGTATATGATTTAAAGGAAATAGATATTTTGATTTATAGTCTTTGATTAGGATTTGTAAATATTATAGGAAAACTAATACCATAATAAGAAAGATAAGTAGAAATTATAAAAGGAGGAAAGTTAATAGAGATTATAGAAATAATAAGAATAAACAGAACTTATAGAGAAAAAATAATAATTTATAAAATGAGGTGAAAATATGTGTACAGCATTAACTATTAAATCAAGTAAAGGCAATAGCTTTTTTGGAAGAAATATGGACTTAGAATATAACTTTAATCAGTCTGTTATGGTACTTCAAAGAAACTATAAGTATGAAAATAAGGTTACTGGAAATATGGTAGGAGGAAAGTATTCAATTATTGGTATGGGAAGCGTTATTGATAATCATGCTGCATTGGCTGATGGCATGAATGAAAAAGGATTGGCTTGTGCAGGATTAAACTTTTCTGGTTTTGCTTATTATGAGAAAGAACCGGTAGAAGGTAAAGAAAATATAGCTCCTTATGACTTTATATTATGGGTTTTATTTAATCACGAAACAGTAGATGAAGTTAAGAAAGCTATTGATAATATAGAATTAGTAGATGTACCTTTAAATGAAAATAATCCTGTACCAACTCTTCATTGGATGATAGTAGATAAAAGTGGAAAATCTATAGTAGTAGAGAAAACTAAAAATGAGTTTGCAGTTTATGATAATAATATTGGAGTACTTACTAACAATCCAACCTTTGATTGGCATTTAATTAATTTAAGTGAGTATATAGGTCTTACAGAGAAACATCCTAAAGAAACTAGATGGTGCAATCAAGAATTAGAACCTTTAGGAGTTGGAGCAGGAACTATAGGAATTCCAGGAGATTTTTCTTCAGTTTCAAGGTTTGTAAGAATTGCATTTATTAAATCTAGAATGCCAAAAGTAGAAGACGATTTAAGTTCTCTTAGTCAATTTTTTCATATGCTTGACTATGTGGCAATGGTAAAAGGAGGAGTAATGACAGCAGAAGGAAAAGAAGACTTTACTTTATATTCTTCATGCATGAACCAAGAAAAAGGAATTTATTATTACAAAACCTACAATAATAATAGAATTAATGCCATTGATATAAATAAGGAAGACTTAGACGGAAGTGATATTAAGGTTTTTCCTTATTTAATAAAACAAGATATAAATTACAAAAATTAAATGTAAAATATTATGAATGAGAAGTGGATCAAAATTGTGACCCACTTTTTTTTTGTAAGCCCTTCTCCTTTATCAATAGCATCAAGCCTTGATGTTGGATATATAAACTGAAAATCAACATAATCTGATATAGCAAGATTACTATAATCTGTTATTCCCATAGTATTACGTCCAACAATAGTTATTTTATCTGATTTTTTTAAAAGATAAGTATATTATTAGAGAAATTTCTACATATAAATGTAATCCATGAAAATTAGTAGCACAATAAAAGTTTATGAATAATATATATTATGAAAAGTAGTAGGGGATAGGTAATTAAAATGAAAGTGAAGATAATAAAAGGTACCAATATAGAAAAATTAGAATGTGATATTAATGAGTTTATCAAAGATAAATGTATTATAAAAATTAGTCATGAGATAGTAACTTCTCAGTTATATGATAGACGTATAAATATTTTGGTATTTATAATTCTATACGATGAATACAATCATTGTGGATATTTAGATCTTGATTCAATACTAGATTTAAAGAATAACAAAACTAATTAATAGAAAAAATGGAGGTCAAAAGATGAAAATTGTTATACTTGCTGGAGGAAAAGGAATTAGAATGAGTCAGTTAACAATGAATGTACCTAAGCCTTTATGTGAGGTAGGGGGGATGCCCATAGTATGGCATATAATGAAAATATATAGTCATTATGGATTTAATGACTTTATGTTTTTATTAGGTTATAAAGGGGAAAAAATAAAAGAATATTTTATAGATTATTCATGGAAAACTAGAAATTTTCTTTTAGATATGAAAAACGGGAATATTAATATAGATTCTGAACCAGAGCCATGGAGGATAAACTTCATAGATACTGGAATTGAAACCATGACTGGTGGAAGATTAAAAAGGGCTCAAAAATATATTGGAAATGAAACATTTATGCTAACTTATGGAGATGGATTAGCAGATATAAATATAGATGAATTATTAAAATTTCATAAAGATCAGGGAAAAGTAGCAACAGTTACAGGAATATATAAGAAAAGTCAATATGGAATTTTAACCATAGAAGATGGAGTAGCTAAATCTTTTGATGAAAAGAAGAGTACTGATGGAATAATAAATGGTGGTTTTTTTGTGTTTGAGCCAGAAATATTTGATTATTTAGAAAATGATACAACATGTGTTTTAGAACAAAATCCATTAAAAAAATTAGTTAAAGATAATGAATTGGCAGTATATATTCATAATGGTTTTTGGACTGCTATGGACACTTTAAATGATATCAATAATGTTAATAAAATTTGGAACGAAGGAAGAGGAGATTGGAAGATATGGTAAATAAGTTTTGGAATAATAAAAATGTTTTTGTAACTGGTGGTACTGGGTTTTTAGGAAGTTATTTAGTTAAAAAATTAGTAAACTATGGGGCAAATGTTACTATCCTAGTAAGAGATTATATACCACAATCCAATATATATATTGGAGAAGAATATAAAAAGGTTAATGTTGTACACGGTATGTTAGAAGATTATTTATTAATAGAAAGAGCACTTGGTGAATATGAGATAGATACAGTATTTCATTTAGCAGCCCAGGCTATTGTTGGAGTTGCAAATAAAAATCCATTAGGAACTTTTAAAGCTAATATTGAAGGAACTTGGAATATACTTGAGGCAGTAAGAAAAAGTCCATTAATTAAACAAGTAATAGTAGCATCTAGCGATAAAGCTTATGGTGACCAAGAAAAACTTCCTTATGATGAAAATATGCCACTTCAAGGAAAGCATCCTTATGATGTTTCAAAAAGTTGTACAGATTTAATTGCTCAAACTTATTACGAGACTTACAAGTTACCAGTATGTATTACAAGATGTGGAAATCTTTATGGTGGTGGAGATTTAAATTTCAATAGAATTATTCCACAAAGTATTCAATCTATATTAAATAAGGAAGCTCCCGTAATAAGAAGTGATGGAAGCTTTATTCGTGATTATTTTTATATAGAGGATGCAGTAGACGCATATATTAACTTAGCAGAAAAAATTGTAGAGCTTAACTTAGGGGGACAAGCCTTTAATTTTAGTAATGAAATACAATTAACAGTTTTAGAACTAGTTAATAAAATATTGAAGATTATGGGCAGTGATATAAAACCTATAATATTAAATCAAGGAAGTAATGAAATAATACACCAATATTTATCAGCAAAGAAAGCAAGAACTGTATTAGGATGGAGTCCAAATTATACGATTGATGAGGGGTTAAGTAAGACTATAGAATGGTATAAAAATTTCCTGAAAAAGGAGATATAAATAATGCAAAATAGTATTTTTTGTATGGTTGTATCAAAAACTAGATTAATTCAGGCAATTGCATGTTTTTTATCTTTATATAAAACTATGGATAACTTTAAAGTATATATCCTTTGTGTAGATGAAAAAAGCTATGAATTTCTTAAGGAAATTAATTTAGACGAAATAGTATTAGTAACAATTTCTGAATTAAATAGAGAAGACTTGTTAGAAATAAAATCTTCAAGAAAATTAAATCAATATTGTTGGACATTAAAACCTGGTTTTATTAAGTATATCTTTACTTTGGATGAAACAAGTGAAAGAGTAACTTATATAGATTCAGATTTATTTTTTTATCAAAATCCTAATATAATATTTGAAAACCAACCAGATGCTTCAGTTTTACTATCTAGTGGAGAAATATTTTTGCCTATGTATTCGAAAGAGTTTAATCAAACTATGCAAACTCTTACTGGAAATTATAACTCTGGGTTTATTAGCTTTAAAAAAGATATCGACGGATTAGAGTGCGTTAATTGGTGGGATAAAATGTGTATAGAAAGTTGTACTTCAAATCCTGAAGATAATAAATTTGGGGATCAAAAATATCTTGATGATATGCCATTTCTATTTAATAATGTTTACGAAATAACAACTCCAGGAATAAATATTGGACATTGGAATTACTCAAAATATAAATTTACAGTTTTAAACGATAATATACTGGTAAACAATAATAAATTGATATTTTATCACTTTAGCGGTTTTAGAATAATTAATAAATATGATATTAGACAGGTTCATGAACAAGATAGAGTAAATATACCATTCATTTATCAAGTGTACAAAAGAGCCTTGGGAAAAATAATGGATGATGTTGAAAATATAGATCCAGATTTTAAGGAATACATTACTATTAATGCTGTTGATGATAATTAGAAGGATCAAGGAAGGAAGAAAAAGTGATGAAAGCAAGTGTTATAATACCAGCATATAATTCTAAAGAGAGATTATATTACAATCTTATATCTTTAAATAATCAAGATTGTGACTTCAATATTTTTGAAGTTATTGTAGTCGATAATGGATCTAATGATAATACTATAGAAATGTTAGAAAATTTTAAAGCTAAATTTGCCTTTAAATTTGTGAGACTTGAAAAAAATAGAGGAATCGCTCGTGGAAGAAATGAAGGTATAAGAAGAGCAGTAGGTGATATTTTAATATTTCATGATAGTGACATGATAGCTAATAGAGACTTTATAACTATGCATTTAAAAAATCATGAAGAAAAGAATATAGTTGTATGTGGAATCCCATGGAAAAGAATTTTTACTTTTTATTATAAAGACCTAGATTTAAGCAATGAAAGTTATTTAGGTCAAACTGTGCCTAAGCCAGATGAAAATCCTAATATGACAGATAAGTACCCATTAATAGATGTTGAATCAATAATTGATGGAAGCTATATAAATAAATCTTTTGACTTAAATGTAGAATTTATGAGAGGTCTAAAAAGGATATTGAAAGATCACAATGAAGAATTGGAAGACTATGTTTTACCTTGGAGATTTTTTATAACTAATAATGCTTCTGCAGAAAGAAATAGGGTAATAGAAGTGGGAATGTTTGATGAAAGTATAGTTGGATACGGATTTGAAGACTATGACTTAGGAATAAGGCTATATAAGTCTGGTAGTAAATTTATATTTGATAAAAATATAATAAATGTTCATCAAGAACATCCTACCAATGTTAATGTATCAGAAGCTCGTGACAATATAAATTATATATGTAAAAAATATAATAATAGTTTCTTTTTAGATGTAATATTAGTTTGTACCTCTGGCACAACTTCAATTAGTGAATATGATTTTAATGAATTAACTAAAGATATAAATAATATGATATCTGTAAGCTATTTTAGACCTCTTTTAGATATATTTTTAGAATTACTTCAAACATGTAGACGGCGCTACTTTATAGATGGTGTTACAGATTTTAATAAAGTTATGCCAATTATAGATATTGATATAAATAAATTAATTGTGGAAGTTAAAATTTTAAGGGATGTATTTGGAATTAAACACTTTACAGAAGCCATGTTAACCTTAATAAAAGACATTTATAATGTTTATTATTAAATTTTAAAATGTACTGAAGAGGAGGATAACAATGAGCAAATATCATTTATCAATGATTTTATCGGAATCAAATTTATTTAAATTAATACCAATGTATGTTTCTTTAGAGAATTGTTGTAGTGATTTTAAGTTATGTATTCTATGTATGAATGACTCCGTTTACAATATACTAAATAAAATAGGCTTTAAAAATATCATTTTAGTACAATTAAAAGATATAGAGGAAAATAATCATGATTTACTTATAGCTAAGTCTAATAGGATATTTCATGAATATTGTTGGACACTAAAGCCTATTTTTTTATATTATGTTATTAATAAATATGACGATGCGAAATATTATGCACATGTAGATGCAGATTTATTCTTTTATTCTAATTTAGATTATATTTTTAATGAGAATTCAGAGGCATCAATTTTTCTCATAGATCATAGAAATTCAGATGAGTTTAAGCATTATTATGAATTAAGTGGCTTATATAATACAGGATTTGTAGGATTTAAAAATAATGATGAAGCAAGAGTTGCAGTAAAGCTTTGGGGAGATAGATGTTTAAAAAAATGCACTGTGGAATATGATACGGTTAATAAAACTTTTGGAGACCAAAGGTATGTAGAAGATTGGCCTAATATATTTCAAAATGTGCATATAGTAAATTCTATAGGAGCAAATGCTGCATTGTGGAATATAAAAAATTATAAAGCTTACAAAAAGAATAATATTGTTTATTTAGATGAATCACCTCTATTATTTTACCACTTTTCTGGAATTATTATATTGGGAGAAAGAGAATTTGATTTATGTCCTTATTACCATATAGAGGATGAGAATTTAATAAATTATATATATGATCCGTATATTAGGTGGCTATCAGAATCAATAAAAAATGTAAAAAAAGAATTTCCATGGTTTAATGCAGGATTTGTTCATAAGGATAATATTGTGAATTTGCATAACTATAAAATATAATTAATATAAATTAGAAAAATAAAATATAAAAGAAAGTACCATAGTTAACAATTAATAAAAGTGATAGTAGAGTGTACTAGTAGTTATGCAGGTACTTCTATTATTAAACCCAGGACGATATAGAAATGTTTTGTCCTGGGTTATTATTTTAGAAGCTAGAATAATGAAATATATCATAAAGAGCAGTTTTATTATTAGAAAGGCTAGGATATAAGTTAATTGTATGAACTAATATAACATATTTTGATTTAACAAAGAACAATGATTTTATATGGAGTAGTTT
>JAHAIU010000255.1 GCA_018372555.1 Clostridium sp. | reverse complement strand
GATATATCCATACTTACATCTTTATTTCCAGGTATATTTACATCTATATCCTTATTAATCTTATTCTTATCTCCATTAATATTAGTCATACTACTTTTAGAACTATTAATATTAGAATTACTTTTATTATAACTACTTTTATTGGCATCATTCTTAATGTTAATTCTAGAATTGCTAGTATCCATAGAATTATTAAAATCTATAGCTTCACTTTTATAAGAGTTGAATTCCTCTAAAAGCTCCCTATATTTATTTAAAAAACTTGGTTTATCTCCCCTATGAAGCTTAAGAAAGCTTTCTGCTTTTCTTTTTAAATCTTCATCATTTGAAGCTTTAAGATCTGTAGTTGCATTGGACTTCTTAATAAAATCAATTAATTGATCAGCTCTAATAACTTTATCCTTTACTTCTTTCTTAGCATATTTATAATTTAAATATGTTTTAGGATTAGCTAATACAACGATTGATTTATAATTTTCATCAAAAAATTTTTCAAATAACATCTTCATTATTATGTTACTCTGGCTTTCCTTCTTTATTCTCTTTATAACATCTAAATGTCTTTGATTTTGAGTTATAGGCGAATAAATACCTTCTTTAATATATCTTCCTTTAAAATTAAAAGTTCTTATAAAATTACCTTGAGAATCTATTTCTATATTTCCAATTAAATTTTTGCACTCTATTATAAAGGTTCTTTTTCTAGTAACTACAATATAATCAATTTGAGCTGATAAATCATCTATCTCTAAAGTGACATCATGTAATACATACATAGGCATATTACTATTCTTAAGTTCATAAGCTATATTCTTCTCCCCAAGTTCTCCCATAGTGGCTATCTTTAGTTCTTTTTCTATTTTATACTTTAAGCTACCTTCAGCCTTACTATATAACTCTTGTAGCTTTGAAATATAAACTTTTAGTTCACTTTCTTCTTTAAGAAAAATTGGTTTGTCTAGTTTATTAAATAAAACCATAAATCCTCCCACAATAACGCTAATCCCGTATTTTATTTTACCTCTTTTATATCTTTATTTATTATAAAATAAAAGTAATGATATTTAGCTACCATTACTTTTTGCTACTTTTAATTATCTTTATTTTTATTTTTTCTAAATCTGTAATAATAGTATCCTACTACTCCTATTACTCCTATAGATATTAATACATATACTCCATTAGTAAAATTATTTTTAGATATTTCACTATTACTATCATTAATATTTGAAGTTTTATCTATATTTTCTTTATCATTCTCACTATTAGAGCTACTTTCTTCTTTTGACTCTTCTTCATCTTTATTATCTGAGGTATTATCTCCATTATTTATATTTTCTTTATTGGAAATATTGCTAAAACCATTATTCTTTTTATCAGTATTTTCTTTTTTATTATAACTATTCTGTGAATCCTCATTTTCTTCATTACTACTGCTATTACTTCCTGAAGAACTACTATTTCCAGTAAAATCACCATTTCCAGTAGTGTTATTACTAGTTGAGCTATTATTTCCACTAATTTCATCATTATCCGAAGTATTATTACCTCCAGTATTATTTGATGAACCAGATCCATTTGATGAGTCACCGCTTGAATCATTTCCAACATTACATCCTATAAATTTGTAATCATAATTTTTAACTGTCCCATCAGCTTTTTGAACTAATTTTACTTTCATATTATCTTTAGTAATTGATAATTTATCATTACTAAGTACTTTTGCATTAATTTTTACTAAAGTTCCTGATCCATTAAGTCCGTCTACATCACCTAAGAATGTAAATGAATACGTTGCTGTATTACCATTCTTATCAACTTCTCCACCAAGTTCTATTATATTATCTATATTCTTTGTTATATATTCTGTAGGTTTAATACTCTCTACCGTTAATTGATTAGTATCATATATGAAATCTATTGATGTAGCATATAGATTGTCAACATTCTTTACATCTACTAAAATTTCTATATTAGAGCCCTTTTTTACTTCTCCAATAACCTTGGTTTCTACATATACATTACTTTCAGCAAGGACTTTTATTGGAGACATTATTATTAAGTAAGATAATAGCATTAATATTATTTTTTTCATCCATTTCTCCATTCATTTATATCATTCATATTCACATATCCTTAGATAATTATTATCTGTACTTTATATATTCGTAAACTAAAAAATATAAACTACATTTTTTTTGATATATATACAAAATCAAATAAATCAATTATTCCATCTTCATTTATATCTAATTGAGGATAAAATCCAGTATCTTTATTATAATTTAAAGCTGCTAATGATATATCTTCTATATCAATTTTCCCATCTTTATTTACATCCTCTTTGCTATAACCAGGAATAAATCCATTCTTAGGCTTATTAACAAGCTTTACGTTATTTGAATTTATAAATCCATTATTATTCCAGTCATAATTCCCACTATAGATACCCTCATTAATATTTGTAGTTCTATCCGCAAAAATCTGATACCTACCTAAATCATTTTTATAATTAAATTTTAAGGCAACTAAATTACCTGCATAACCACCATATCCACTGACTGTTGGATTAATATTATATAGTAACTCTCCCTTTGAATTTAAAACATCATTACTGCCAGTAAGTAACCCAATTTGATATCCATCATAATCTATAAGATTATTTAAATTTTCACCTGATAATTCATAATCTAAAGTAAAGGCATGTTGTGCTGCTTTTTCACCCCAATATGGATCAGAAGCATACTTAACATTTGCACCTAAAGCCTTGTTACCTAAATATCCACCGTAATATCTCCAGTCAGCTGGATCTGCATATCCACTTGATATATAATTTTTACAAAATTCTATTATACTATCTCCTGGTGTATCAAACTCATCTGCTGATTCTCCCGGGTTTGAGTCTATAGCATTTATTCCAAAAAGATTATTTTTTTCTTGGGCTATAGATGATTTACCCCAATTAGACTCATTAATAGCAACACCTAATGCTAGTATTGGATTTACTCCATATTTCTCCTGTCCGTCAATTAGAGCTTGTCCTATACCTCTTAACTTACTGTAGTTTTCAGTATTATTATCTATAAAGTAATTAAAATCTTCCGCAGTATAATTTGATTTAGTTCTAAATGGTAAATACCCATAATAATTATAATGTGGCTTATCATAATTTACTGCATTACTATTTGTGCTATTTTTTAAATCAGTAGCAAGCTTATTTAATCCATCTAATCTAGTTGTTCCACTGTAGAAATATATACCATCATAACTATAATACTCAATTCCAGGCACTAAGAAGTCAGGAGCTTTTCCTATTCTAATTGAATATCCATTATTATCATTTAAATCTGTCATATTATAAGAAATATAATGATATAAAAATCCATTTTTAACTAAATAGCAGCTTGGATTAGTAACTTGATTTATTGGAACTACTACTAAATCATAATTTCCTGATGCTGAATCCTTATTTATCCATCCCTTATATCCACTTACTTGAATTTTTGCTGATTTTCCAGCATCCTCAATAATTGGAACATCATCTATACTTAGTTGATTTATATACGTGTATGGATTCTTTAAAGCAGAATCTAAGAATATATTCGTTACAACAGAATCGCCTTGAAGAGGTTCTCCATTTCTATGATTCCAAATTCTTCCCATGGAATTAGTTGAATAAATAACTTGTCCATTACTATTAACTATGGAAGGAATTACTGTGTTGTCATTATATGTTTTCTCTAAATCTTTTACCACTGATATTGCATCATCATAGTTATCAGTATCATCAATATACTTATAGCTTCCATAACTATACGCAAGTGCTATTTCATAATTAGATTCAGTCTTTGTCTTAAGTACCTTATAATTATCAATAGCCTTTATTCTTTGAATTTCCTCTTCACTGTATTCATTATTATATTTATACTCCTTATTACTATAAGGCATAACTTCCTGTGCACTTACCTTATCATAAATTTCTTCTTCTACCGGTTTTCCTTTTGTTTCAGCTTGTACAGGAATCCCAGTAAAAATAAATAAACCAATTGTCAAACATACCAAAAACCTCTTCATATATAATCCTCCCTTGTAATTCCTATATTAATTATCAGTATATTACATAAATATCTATATTAATTATATACTATTTATTTA
>JAHAIU010000006.1 GCA_018372555.1 Clostridium sp. | reverse complement strand
TATTTATCTAATTTTAAGTAATTCCTAAGGAATTACTTCCTTAATTATTAATTGTTATTGCATCCGTATTTTTCATAGTAAGCCTTTATAGCATTTTTCATATTATCATCTATATAAACCTTACCGTTTACTTCTCTATTATATAAGTATTCAACTACTTCAGCCATAGTAACAATAGCATATGTAGTTATTCCAAAGTGTTCTTTAATTTCAACTTGAGCAGACTTATCTGACTTTCCTTTTTCCATTCTATCAACTGATATTATAAGACCTTTTATATCTACATTTCCTTGTGCTTTTAGGATAGGAGCTGTTTCATATATTGAAGTACCAGCTGTCATAACATCTTCAACAATTACTACCTTAGTGTCATCTTTTAAAGAACCACCTAAAAGTATTCCACCTTCACCATGATCCTTAATTTCTTTTCTATTTGAGCAATATTCAACATTTAAGTCGTATAAATCCTTTAATGAAATTGCAGTAGTTACAGTTAGCGGTATTCCTTTATATGCAGGTCCGAATAAAACGTCTATATCCATTCCAAAATGTTTATGTATAGCTTGAGCATAAAATTCTCCTAGCTTCTTTAATTGTTCCCCTGTTGTATAATTACCTGTATTAATAAAGAACGGTGTATTTCTTCCGCTTTTTGTTACGAAATCTCCAAATTTTAATACATTGCTTTCTACCATAAATTCAATAAATTCTTCTTTATATCTTTCCATACTAAGCATTCCTTCCAGTATAAATATTTAACAAACCTTGTTGTTTGTCTGTATAATTTTATCATTAAATTAAGGAAAAAACTAGACAAAAAATTGGGGCTGATATTAACACAGCCCCTTAATGAATATCATTATACTTTTAGCCTCTAGCTTCTTTATTTAATTGATATAATCTTTGTCTTTCAGGTAAAGTTAGATCTAAAGAACCTTCACGCCTATTTATAAGCTTTTCCAACTCTTTAAATTTTTCTTCACCTAACTTAGTTCTAATTACATAAGTTTTCATTTCTCTTAACTTATTTTTTTCTATACCAGTTAATAAGTCACCACTTTCAACTTTTGTTCTAAAGTTATTTAACTCTTCCTTTTGTGAGGCATCTAGATATCCTTCATTTTTCGGAGTCCAAAAGTCATCAAATTTATCTTTGCTATTAACACTGTATTCTAATTCTTTATAAACTCTAAAGGCATTACTTTTATGTTTAACTTCATCATTACTTATAAATGTAAAACTAGACATTAGTATCGTTGAAGATAAAATGATTGTAGCTAAATTAATAACCATACTTGTCCCTCCTTTTTAAATATTCACATTATTAGTATATGAATTTATTAAAAATTTAAAGGAGGAAAAAATTCCTTATTTATTAATTAAATACTCATTAATAGCTTTAGCAGTTTCTAATCCTTCTCTAATTGCCCAGACTACTAAAGATTGACCTCTTCTTGCATCTCCACAAGTAAATACATTTTGAATATTAGTTTTGAAATCACCATATTCAGCACTTATATTTCCTCTATTATTAATAGAAACATCAAAGGTGTTCTTGATTGTTTCCTCTGTTCCAAGGAAGCCCATTGCAAGCAAAGCTATATCAACCTTAATTATTTCTTCACTACCTTCAACTTCTTTAAAAATAACTCTTCCACTCTCATCATTTATCCATTGAACCTTAACTATTTTAACCTCTTTTAGATTACCTTGAGAGTCACTTATAAATTCTTTTACACTAGAGCAATATCTTCTAGGATCCTCACCAAAGATTTCAATAGCTTCTTCTTGACCATAATCTACTTTCAAGGTTCTTTTCCATTCTGGCCAAGGATTATTTACTTGTCTTTCTAATGGAAGTGAATCTGTTATTTCAAGCTGAATGATATTATTACATCCTTGTCTTATTGCAGTAGCAACACAGTCTGTACCTGTATCACCTCCACCAACTACTAAAACATTTTTATTTTTCGCATCTATAAACTCTTCTTCACTAATATTGTTATATATATTTTTAGTGCTACTTTTAAGATAATCCACTGCAAAATAAACACCATTAGAGCTTCTACCTGGAACTAGTAAGTCTCTTGGTTTAGTAGCGCCAGTTGCTAATACTATAGAATCATATTCGTTTAAAATTTTCACTTTAAGTTTATTATCCTTAGAAACATCACTATTAGTATAGAAAGTAATTCCTTCTTCTTTTAATAAATTAATTCTATTTTGAACAACTTTTTTATCTAATTTCATATTAGGTATTCCGTACATTAATAGACCGCCGGCAGCATCTTCTCTTTCATATACATCTATAATATATCCATATCTATTTAAATAGAATGCTGCAGATAAACCTGATGGACCTGATCCAATAATAGCTACCTTTTTATTATTTCTATACTGAGGAGGATTAGCTTTTACTTTTCCTTCCGCCATAGCCTTATCAATTATATACCTTTCATTTTCCTTTATGCTTACAGCTGGTGCATTTAATGCTAAAGTACAAGAAGATTCACATGGAGCTGGACAAACCCTTCCTGTAAACTCAGGAAAAGGATTTGTCTTAAGGAGTCTTTGTAACGCTAATTCAAGATTATCCCTATATACTAAATCATTAAATTCCGGTATTAGATTATTTAATGGACATCCAGATACCATTCCTTTTAATAGTAAACCTGATTGGCAAAATGGAATTCCACAATCCATACATCTTGATCCTTGAATTTTTTGTTCTTCCTTAGAGAGCAATGAATGAAATTCATTATAATGTTCAATTCTCTTTTTAACTGATTCATTATTGCCTACTTTTCTTTCGAATTCTAAAAATCCTGTTGGCTTTCCCATTACATTGCACTCCTTTCATAAAAGGCTTTTAGTAAAGCATCTTCATAATTTAAACCTTCAGCCTCTTTTTCTTCAATTAACCCTAAAATAGCCTTATACTCAGATGGTATTATTTTTATAAAATCCCTTTGCTCTATATTAAAATTTTCTAAAATATCTTTTCCGATTTTAGATTCAGTTTCTAATACATGCTCATTAATTAGGGCTTTCAATTCATTTAAGTCTTTTGAATTTAGTTCTTCAATTTCGATTAATTCTTTATTAATTTTGTTATTTAAATTATTATCTTTATTATATATATAAGCAATTCCACCACTCATTCCAGCAGCTATATTTACTCCGCAATGACCCAAGATTACAACTTTTCCACCTGTCATATATTCAAGAGCATGATCTCCTACGCTTTCAACTACAGCAGTTGCTCCAGAATTTCTAACACAGAATCTTTCACCTGCTCCGCCTGCTATAAATGCCTTACCAGATGTAGCACCATATAAAGCAACATTACCTATTATTACATTATCTTTACCTTTTTGTAGATTAGGAGTATTATTTTTAACTACAATTTTTCCACCAGATAGCCCCTTTCCTAAATAGTCATTACAGTCTCCAGTTACCTTTATTGTAATTCCTTTAGGGATAAAGGCTCCTAAACTTTGACCTCCAAAGCCAGTACATTTAATCTTAATAAAATCATCTTTAAATATTCTATCTGAATAATTAGCAGTAATATATGAGCCTAATAAAGTTCCAAAAGTTCTGTCTGTATTACTAATAACTAAGCTTAAGTTAATTTGAGCACTAGTTTCGATTTTTTCTTTTATATAAGGAATTAGTACCTTTCTATCTAAAGTATTATCTAATTCTTCTTTATATAAAGGATTGAACTTATTATTTTCTTTAAAGAAAATAGGTTCATTTACTAATAGCGAAGATAAGTCTATTTTATTTCTCTTATAACCTTTAATCGACTCTTTTTGCTTTAATAAATTAGATTTTCCAACCATTTCATCAATAGTTCTGAATCCAAGCTTAGCCATATATTCTCTTAACTCCTCTGCTATAAACAGCATAAAGTTTACTACATATTCAGATTTCCCACTAAACCTCTTTCTAAGTTCTTTGTTTTGAGTTGCTATTCCTACTGGACAAGTATCCAAGTTACATACTCTCATCATTACGCAACCTAAAGAAACTAAAGGTGCTGTTGCAAAACCAAACTCTTCTGCTCCTAGTAAAGCAGCTATAGCAACATCTTTACCTGTCATAAGTTTACCATCAGTTTCAATCTTAACTCTATCTCTTAAACCATTTAATATTAATGTTTGATGAGCTTCTGCAAGTCCAAGCTCCCATGGTAAACCTGCATTTTGAATGGAAGTCTTCGGAGATGCTCCAGTACCTCCATCATGTCCAGATATTAAAATAGTATTAGCACCTGCCTTAGCAACTCCACTTGCAATAGTCCCAACACCTGCCTCTGAAACAAGTTTTACAGAAATCTTAGCCCGTTCATTTGACTGTTTTAAATCATATATTAACTGAGCTAAATCTTCTATTGAATATATATCATGATGAGGTGGAGGAGAAATTAATCCAACTCCTGTAGTTGATCCTCTAGTTTTAGCTATCCATGGATATACCTTATTACCAGGAAGTTGTCCACCTTCACCAGGTTTTGCACCTTGTGCCATTTTAATTTGAAGTTCATCAGCATTAACTAAATATTCTGAAGTCACTCCAAATCTGCCTGATGCGATTTGCTTAATAGAAGATCTTCTAAGGTCGCCATTTTTATCTACCTTAAACCTATCACTATCTTCTCCACCTTCACCAGTATTAGACTTTCCACCAAGTCTATTCATTGCAATAGCCAAAGCTTCATGAGCTTCTTTTGATATAGATCCATACGACATAGCACCTGTTTTGAATCTCTTAACTATTGATAATGCACTTTCTACCTCTTCTAAAGGAACTGGACTATTATTATAATTAAAGTCTAATAAACTTCTAATAGTGATATAATTTTCTTCACTATCTATAAGCTTTGAATATTCCTTAAACAAATTATAATCTCCAGTTCTTGTAGCTTGTTGCAATTTATAAATAGTTAAAGGATTATAAAGATGCTCTTCTTTATCTTGTCTATATTTATCATATCCACTTGAATCTAATGAAAATTCAAAGTTTACTTTACTAGGTTTAAATGCACTTTTATGCCTTAATAAGTATTCTTCCTCTATTTCAGCTATAGTTAACCCTTCAATTCTGCTAACTGTATTTGTAAAGTATTTATCTATAACAGCTTTACTAAGACCAAAAGATTCAAAGATTTGAGCACCTCTATAAGATTGAATTGTAGAAATACCCATCTTAGATATAATCTTAACTAATCCTTTCACAATTGCCTTATTATACTTTTCAACTGCAGTATCATAATCCTTGTTAAGTAATTTATATTCCCTTAATCTATTTATACCTTCATAGGCTAAATATGGATTAACTAATATAGCACCATAACCAATTAATGTTGCAAAATGATGAATTTCTCTAGGTTCTGCACTTTCAATTACTAAATCAATATTACTTCTAATTCCTTTTCTTATTAAATAATGATGAACTCCTGCTAATGCTAATAAGGATGGAATAGCAAAGTTTTCTTTGTCTGCTCCTCTGTCACTTAATATAACAATGTTAAATCCATTATTATAAGCCTTTTCTACATTACTCATTAATTTATTTAAAGCTTCTTCTAAATTGCTATTATTATAAAGAATACTTACAACCTTAGTTTTAAGATTTATTTCATTTAAATATTTAATCTTTGCTAAATCCTTATTGCTAATAATAGGTGAAGAAAATTTTAAATGAGGTAAGTTATCCTTAAATTCACCTAGTATATTTCCATCCCCCCCTAAATATACAGTTGTAGAAACTACTATATCTTCTCTAATAGCATCTATAGGTGGGTTTGTAACTTGGGCAAATAATTGTTTAAAGTAATTAAATAATAATATAGACTTATTAGATAATACAGGAAGAGGTGTATCTATTCCCATAGCGCTTAACGACTCTTCGCCATTTTCACTCATAGGTAATATAGTATTTTTTAAATTTTCAAATGAATAATCAAATATTTTAAACAACTGATCTATTTTCTTATTTGAATATTGTTCAATATTAACACTAGAATCTAAATTTAAATCTTCTATTTTAAATACATTATCATTAATCCACTGCTGGTAAGGATATTTCTTATAATACTTTTCTTTTAATTCAGAATTTCTTATAAACTTTCTATTTATAGTATCTACTAATAAAATATTACCTGGAGTTAATCTTCCTTTTTCCACTATATCTAAGGGATCAATATTTAATGAACCAACTTCAGAAGATAAAATAAGATTATTATCCTTAGTTATATAGTATCTTGCTGGTCTTAATCCATTTCTATCTAAAGTTGCACCCATAACATCCCCATCAGTGAAAACTATGGCCATAGGTCCATCCCACGGTTCCATTAAAGTTGCATTATACTCAAAATATGCCTTCTCCTCTTCTTTAATAAGCTCATTTTTTTCCCATGGCTCAGGTACCAGCATCATTATTGCTTCTTCTATACTTACACCATTCATAATTAAAAATTCTAGTGTATTATCTAAAATAGCTGAGTCTGATCCTTCGCTGTTAATTATAGGTAAAACCTTGCTTAATTCACCCTTTAAAACCTTTGATTTTAAACTACCTTCCCTTGCATATAAACTATTAATATTACCTCTTAAAGTATTAATTTCACCATTATGAATTATATATCTATTAGGATGAGATCTCTTCCAGCTTGGGACTGTATTTGTACTATATCTAGAGTGAACCATAGCAATAGCTGAAACTACTTTAACATTAGATAAATCTAAATAGAAGTCCCTTAACTGACTTGCTAACAGTAGACCTTTATATACTAAAGTCTTAGAAGAAAGAGATGAAATATACACATCTAAATCTTGTGTTTTCTTTTCAAATCTTCTTCTTAAAATATATAACTTTCTTTCAAAATCTTTATTATCACTTATATTATTGGGCTTTTCAATTATTACTTGCCTAATTATAGGCATAGATTTCAACGCCTTTTCACCAATTACTTCTTTATTAACAGGAACATTTCTCCAGACTAATATATTAAGACCTTCTTCTTTGGACAATAAAGTAAATTCACTTATTGCTTCCTCTAAGTCTTCTGAAGAAGGAGGAAGGAAGAACATTCCTATAGCATAATCTCCTTCCTCAGAAAGCTCTATGCCTAGATTTTTTAATTCTTCCTTAAAAAAGTTATGAGGAATTTGTATTAATAAACCTGATCCATCACCAGTTTGTCCGTCAGCATCTATACCGCCTCTATGCTCTAAATTCACTAATATATCTAGGGCATTTTTAATAGCTTTATGAGTTTTTTTACCATCTATATTTACTATAGCTCCAATTCCACATGCATCATGTTCAAAGGAGCTCCTATATAATCCTATATCTTTATGCAATGTTATTCCTCCCTTCAAAGTCTGTAATTATCTAAAATATCTTTAGAGTAAGCTACCATTTTCATCCCTAAGTCCATACTATTTTTTTGTATATGTCTAAAGGCTTCTTCTTCATCCATATGAAGTTCTCTCATTACCATCCCTTTAGCTTTTTCTATTATCTTTCTTTCATTTATCTTTTCTTCTAAATTATGAACTTTGTCCTTAAGTTTCCTTACCCTTCTTTCACTTTGATAAATCATATCTAATGAATTTACGAGCAAGATATTATTTATTGGACTTGATATACAAAAAATATCTGTTTCCTCCTGAACAATGGACTTATAAGGTTCATTTACGATAGCAAGGAAGCTACATTCATCGCCTATAGTTTCATAAATACTAATTAAATTCATATCTTTAAACTTGTATCCACTAATGACTATAGATGGTGAAAATTGTTTTATAGCTCTAATTAGTTCATTACCATAAGTACATATAGCTAACACATTATAGCCATTACTAATTAATATAGCTTTAATTTTCTCTCCTGTTTCTTCTTTGTTTAGTGCAACTATAACATCTATTGTCATTCAAATTGCTCCCTTACTAGTAAATTAATATTGATTTAAATAGTTATCTATTTCCCATTGATGAACTTTAGTTCTATAATCGTCCCACTCTGCTATCTTAGCTTTAATATAATTCTCAAATGTATGCTCTCCTAAGGTTTTTCTTACTAACTCGCTTTCTTCCATATATCTTATAGCCTCTTCTAAAGTTCCTGGTAAACTATCTATTCCTTCTTCTGCTCTTTCCTCTAATGTCATCTTAAATATATTTTTTTCAACACTTGCAGGTGGTTGTAAATTGTTTTTAATTCCATCTAAACCAGCAGCTAGAAGACAAGCTAGTACTAAATACGGATTTGCACTTGGATCTGGACATCTTAATTCAACCCTTGTCCCATTTCCTCTTGTAGCAGGTACTCTTATTAATGGACTTCTATTCTTAGCTGACCACGCTATATAAACTGGTGCTTCATATCCTGGTACTAATCTCTTATAAGAGTTTACTAATGGATTAGTAATAGCTGAAATACCCTTAACATGTTTAATTAATCCTGCTATAAAACTATATGCAGTACTGCTTAATCCTAATTTATCATTTTCATCAACAAATGCATTTTTTCCATCCTTGTTTAATGACATATTAATATGCATTCCTGAACCATTTATACCAAAGAATGGTTTTGGCATAAATGTAGCATAAACTCCATGTCTTTGAGATATTGATTTAACTACTAACTTAAAGGTCATTATATTATCTGCTGTTGTTAAAGCATCTTCATATTTAAAGTCAATTTCATTTTGTCCATGAGCAACTTCATGGTGAGATGCTTCTATTTCAAATCCCATGTCCTCTAATATTAAGGATATATCTCTTCTTACATTTTCACCAGCATCTAAAGGACTTAAGTCAAAATAACCAGCCTTGTCTTGAGTCTTTAATATTGGTTCCCCATATTCATTAGTATCTAATAAGAAAAATTCACATTCAGGTCCCACATTCATCGTATACCCTAAATCTCCAGCTTCTTTAAGAACTTTTCTTAAAATATTTCTTGGATCTCCTTCGAAAGGATCTCCTTCTGGTGTATATATATCGCAGATTAATCTTGCAACTTTTCCTTGTTGAGGTCTCCATGGGAAAATAACAAAGCTATCTAAATTTGGTCTTAAATACATATCTGATTCTTCTATTCTTACAAATCCAGAAATTGATGAGCCATCAAACATCATTTGATTATTTAGAGCCTTTTCCAGTTGTTTATCTGTTATTGCAACATTTTTTAACGCCCCAAGTATATCAGTAAATTGCAACCTGATAAACTTAACTCCATTTTCTTGTACTAATTTTATAATATCTTCTCTTGAATATTTTGACATAATACCTGCCCCCTTAAATTTTTATAAAAAAAGGGCGCACAATAGAAAACCAATCTATTGAACGCCTTTGTTCTTAACTATTTTTTACCATTATATTATTATTTATACTATTTTGCAATAGGAAATTTAAAAAAATTCAAAATATTTATAAGTCTATTATTATTTCCTGTATTTATTTACGAATCTAGTTATTCTCTTTATTGCTTCAATTAAGTCTTCTGTTGAAGAAGCATAACAAGCTCTAATAAAGCCCTCTCCACATTCTCCAAAAGCATTACCTGGAACTGCTAGTACTTTTTCTTCTATAAGTAACTTTTCACAAAAGTCATCTGAACTCATTCCTGTAGACTTAATACATGGGAATACATATAATGCACCTAATGGTTCAAAACATTCTAAGCCCATTTCCCTAAAACCATTAACTAGTATTCTCCTTCTTCTATTATATTCACGAGCCATTTCACTTACACTATCATCTCCATTTTTTAAGGCTTCAATAGCTGCAAATTGTGCAGTAGTTGGAGAGCACATAATAGCATATTGATGTATCTTCTTTAATGCGTCTATAAGTACAGGATGTCCACAAACATAACCTAATCTCCAGCCTGTCATAGCGTAAGCTTTAGAAAAACCATTAATAACTAGAGTTTTATCCTTAACTTCTTCAAAAGATGCAATTGAATAATGAGCCTTATCATAAGAAAGTTCAGCGTATATTTCATCAGAAATTATTATTATATCTTTATCTTTTAAAACTTCAACAATTCCTTTTAACTCTTCCTTAGTCATAATAGCTCCTGTAGGGTTATTAGGAAAAGGA
The DNA here is from genome assembly GCA_018372555.1 of Clostridium sp. Taxonomy (GTDB): domain Bacteria; phylum Bacillota; class Clostridia; order Clostridiales; family Clostridiaceae; genus Clostridium. The sequence continues at coordinate 27,823 of JAHAIU010000006.1, read as the reverse complement.
ATTATTACAACCTTAGTCTTTGGTGTAATTGCTGCTTCAAGGAGCTCAGGAGTAAGTTTAAACTCATCTTCCTGTCTTAAATTAATAGTTACTGGTGTTCCTCCACAGAAGGTTGTACAGCCTTTATAAGCGACGAAGCTAGGTTCTGGTATTATAACTTCATCTCCAGGCCCTACAAGAGCTCTTAAAGCTAAATCTATGCCTTCACTTCCCCCTACAGTAACTAAGATTTCGTTGCTAGGATTAAATTTAAGATTAAATCTTCTATCTAGGTATTTAGCTATTTCTTCTCTTAATTCCATATATCCAGCATTAGAAGAATAATGGGTATGTCCTTTTTCTAAAGAATATATACCAGCTTCTACCACATTCCATGGCGTAATAAAGTCAGGTTCTCCTACCCCTAAAGAAATTACATCCTCCATTTCATTTATTAAATCAAAATACTTTCTAATACCAGATGGTGGCATATTTCTAACATTATCTAATATCATATCTTCCATTATCATATAAATATAGCCTCCCTACCTTCAATCTTTCTTTCCTTGAATATTGTTCCATGATCTTTATATTTCTTTAATACAAAGTGAGTAGCAGTACCTGTTACATATTCCTGAACTGCAAGCTTTTCAGACACAAATAATGCTACTTCCTTCATAGTTTTACCTTCTACTATCACCGTTAAATCAAAGCCACCTGATGACATTAAATAGCAAGCCTTAACTTCTTTAAACTTATATATTCTTTCTGCAACCTTATCAAAACCTACTCCTCTTTGTGGTGTAATTTTTACTTCTATTAAGGCTGTTACAGTTTCCTTACCTGTATTCTCCCAATTTATCAATGTAGTGTACCCGGCTATTATATTTTTCTCTTCATAGTCAGTTATGGCTTCTCTAACTTCTTCTACAGTTTTGCCAGTCATTAAAGCAATTTCTGCATCACTATACCTACTATTCTTTTCTAAAACTTCTAAAATTTCATCCATTTTCATTACCTCCATATAAAAAAATAAATCCTCCATCCCTAAAATAAGGGACGAAGGATAACTTCCGCGGTACCACCCTAATAAGTAATCATTAATTACTCACTCAGCTGAATATATTTATTCAATCTCTATAACGGGAGACAACCGTCAATATCTAATTAAGAAATAAATTCTTATTTTTCAATAAGCAATTCAAAGGCTGCTTCAAATAACATATCATACTAAATTTCCACCATACTTTAGCTCTCTTTAATGCATAGTCAATTTACTCTTCCTTATCACTATCTTTAAGTATCATTTTTTATAATTATAATAATAAAATCATTAAACTTCAATAGTTTTTCTAAAATTATGAATAATTTTCTAAAATATATTTTTACTATAATAAAAATCAACTTTTACTACCTTAACTAACAATTTTAATAATAGATATTTAAATTCTTAATATTAAATTCAAAGAAAGAATCCCCCTATCATAAATAGAGGGATCCTATTAAAACTAATTCTAGTAATTTGAAATAAATTACTTTCATAACTCTTAACTCTTAAAGTGCTTCTCCAATTAATGAGAAAGGTTGTGCTCTAACGATTTTAACATTAACTAAGTCACCAGCTTTTATATTTTCTCCAGTGAAATTAACTAATTTACCATTTCTAGTTCTTCCAGTAAATTTACTTTCATCATTTTTGCTAAATCCTTCAACTAGAACTTCTGTTACTTTGCCTTCAAATTCTTTATTTTTCATAATAACACTTTCGTTAACTGCCTTAACAAGTCTATCAAATCTATGATGCTTATCTGCATCAGGAACTTGATTTAACATCATATCAGCTGGAGTGTTATTTCTTCTTGAATAGATAAATGTAAAGGCTGAATCATATTGAACTTTTTGAACTAAATCTAATGTATCTAAGAAATCTTCTTCAGTTTCTCCTGGGAAACCAACTATAATATCTGTAGTTAAAGAAACTCCAGGTATTTCTTTTTTAATTAATTCAACTAACTCAAGATAAGATTCTTTAGTATAGTGTCTATTCATCTTTTTAAGTATTCTATTTGATCCACTTTGTACAGGTAAATGAATTTGCTCACAAAGCTTATCACATTCTTTAATAGCGTAAATAACATCCTTATTTAAATCCTTTGGATGAGAAGTCATAAATCTAACTCTTTCAAGGCCTTGAACTTCATTAATTTTTCTTAAAAGTTTAGCAAAATCGATATCTTCTTCTAAGCCTTTACCATATGAGTTAACATTTTGACCAAGTAATGTTACTTCTTTATAACCCTTAGCAACTAAATTTTCAATTTCCTTTATTATATCTTCTGATTTTCTACTTCTTTCTCTTCCTCTAACATAAGGAACTACACAATAAGTACAGAAATTATTACATCCATACATTATTGTAACAAAAGCTTTAACTGAACTTTCTCTATCTATTGGAACACCTTCAATTATTTCTGTTTCTTTATTAAAGATTTCCTTTACTTGTACTCCCTCAGTTTTAACTCTATTTAAGTACTCTGGGAACTTATAGGCATTATGAGTTCCAAAGATTATGTTAACATGAGGAAACTTACTTAATATTTTATCAGCCATACCTTCTTGTTGCATCATACAACCACATACAGCAACTATTAATTCTGGCTTCTTCTTCTTTAAGTGTTTAAGCTCTCCTAAGTTACCAAAAACCTTATTTTCTGCATTTTCTCTTACACAGCAAGTGTTAAATATAATAATATCTGCATCCTTTATATCAGTACTTTTACTATAACCAATACTTTTAAGCATTCCTGAAAGCTTCTCTGAATCTTCTTCATTCATTTGGCAGCCCCAAGTTTCTATAAAGTATTTTAAATCTTTCATTTCTTCCTTCATCAGTAATCTCCTTTTATAGAACTATTTCTCCAATAATATTATAATAAAAAAGGGGTAGAAAAACTACCCTATTTTTATCTTTCCCATACTAATATCTTGTTTTCATCTAGAAAGCCTATTTTCCTATATAAGTTTATTGCTTTTATATTATCTGAATCAACTCTTATATATAAATTTTCTATTCCATAATTTTTAGCATACTCTATCATTTCGTTTAAAAATAACTGTCCCAATCCAAACCCTCTATATTTACTTACTATTCCAAAATTAACTATAGTGAACATAGATCTATTATAAATAATTTGCCCATATCCAATATATTTGTTATTTAATATACCGAAGATACATAATTCATTAATATAATAATCTTGAGCCATATCTGCATGGATATCCTCAGTAGTTAAAGGAAGCCTATTCCATTGTTCAAAAATATCATTTTGGATATCACATCTTAAAATTTCATCTTTTCCAGGCTCAAAAATTCTAGTATAAAAGTTTATTGTATTATTTAATCTTAGTTTAAACTCTACCTCTTTTATATATTCATCTTTTTTATCTTCATAAGTTTTAAGGTTTAACTTTAATAATAAAGTATATTTATTTTTAGTAAAACCAAGAGATTCTAATACAATAGAATTTTGAAGTGTATCTAATGCTTCATATGAAAGAAAAGTATTATTAAAAAAGCTCAAAATATTTTTATTAAGTAAACTTATATACTTAAAATCAACATATAGAGCCCACACCTTTGTGTACTTACTTACATTACTTTCATACCAAATATATCCTATATATATTTCATTAACCTTAATTAATCTTATAGACTTTCTATATAAGAACTTTATTAAAAAGTTTTGATTATCATAAGATTTAAAAAAGTCTTTATTATAATTGGTTTCTTCAAAACTTCTACTATATATTTCTTTGAAAATATCCATATTGTGCGAAGTTAACTTCTCAAGCATACCCAATACCCCTTTTTGTCTATATAATAAGTATAATTCTTATACAATATAAAGGTCAATATTATAGGCCTAAATAAATAAGACACACATAACAATTTATGTGCGTCTTTTAAAATATATTACTCAGCGTCTCTTATGCTTAAAGCAATTTTCTTATTTTCTGCATCTACCGAAAGAATTATAGCCTTTACTTCATCACCAATGTTTAATACATCAGCAGGATTATTAATTCTTTCATTAGTTATTTTAGAAATATGAACTAACCCATCAACTCCTGGTTCTAATTCTACAAAGGCACCAAAGTCGCTTATTCTAACTACTTTACCTAATACAGCTGAACCTTCTGGGTATTTTTCTTCTATGTTGCTCCATGGTTCTGGAGTTAATGCTTTAATACTTAAAGAAATTCTATTTTTTTCTCTATCAGCTTCAATAATCTTTACATCAATTATATCGCCTTTCTTTAAAACACTTTCAGCATTTTTTACATGACTCCATGAGATTTGAGATAAATGAATTAATCCATCTACTCCATTTATGTCTGCAAAAGCACCAAAGTCAGTAAATCTCTTAACTTCAGCCTTTACCACTTCTCCAACTTTTATATTTTCCCATGCTGCATCTTCAATTGCTTTTTTAGCTTCTTCTAAAATTACTCTCTTAGACGCAACAACCTTTGAAGGGTTCTCAATAGAAAAATCTATTAATCTTACTTCAAGTTCTGTACCTTTAAGGTTACTTCTATCCTTAGCATATCTTATATCTACTTGAGAAGAAGGAACAAAGATTCTAACTCCCTTGTAGTATCCTATTAAGCCTTTTTCTATTACATCTTTAATTTTTATAGTAAAAGTTTCTTTGTTATTAAACTTTGATTCTAAATCATTTAAAGTAGCTTTCTTTTCATATTCAAGTCTAGAAAGAACTACATTTCCATCTTCATTTCTAAGTTTAATAACCTTTGCTGTAATTTCATCTCCAACATTAATTGATTCTAAATATGAAGATAAATTTTCTTCAGAAGTTAATTCTTTAAAAGGTATTACTCCATCAAGTTTATATCCTGATAATGATACTATAACTTCGTCTCTTCCTATAGATAAAACTTCACCATTGATTTCATCACCAATTCTAAATCTTCTATCCATTTCTTCCATTAGCTTTAATTGATCTTCCATGTTAATTTTTCCCCTCCATAATATCAATTACTTCTTTTATAATCCAGTCAGGAGTAGATGCACCTGCAGTAATCCCAACAGTCTTATCCTTATTAGATTCAATAAATTCTTTGCTAAGTTCTTTAGCATTTTCAATATGGATTGTATTCGGACAATTATCCTTTGATATTTGATACAACTTAGTTGTATTAGAACTATTTCTACCACCAATAACTATCATTGTTTCAACTTCTCTTGATAATTCATTAGCACTTTTTTGTCTAACTTCTGTAGCTGAACAAATAGTGTTAAAGGCTAATAGCTCTTTGGATTTAGAAGATAAATTGCTTACTGTTTTTTTCCAAGTCTCTTCTTTTTCTGTAGTTTGAGATACAACACATATCTTTTTAGGTAGTTTTTTATCAAAGTCTCCATCTTTAGTAATTATGGCACTATCATTGCACCATCCATTAATTCCAACTACTTCTGGATGTTTATCATCCCCAAGTATAACAATATTATATCCTAAATCGGAGTATTTATTGACTTTTTTATGAATATTAGTTACATATGGACATGTAGCATTAACTACAATTAGTCCTCTACTTTCAAGGCTATCTGTTACTGCTTTAGATACTCCATGAGATCTAATTACAATAACATCACCTTCATTTAATTTATCTATTTCACTATAATCTATAGCATAAATATTATTTTCCTCTAGGTACATAACTACATCATTATTATGTATTAATGGCCCTAGTGTATATATTTTCTTATTATATTGTTTCTTAACCTTTATTGCTTCTTCAACTGCTCTTTGAACACCAAAGCAAAAACCTGCATTTTCTGCTAATAAAACTTTACTCATATCAATTCTCCTAAGCTTTTAATTACATATTATACTTTAAGTATATTATAAAATCTAAATAATAGACTATAGTACACTTAGATTCTTTTTAATACTTAAAGAGATTTCTTTAACTACTTCATTGATAGAAAGCTTAGTTGTGTCTATCTCAATTGCATCATCAGCTTTTTTTAGAGGATCTACTTCTCTATTACTATCTATATAGTCTCTTTTTATAATATCTTCAAGTATTGTAGAATAATCTACGTCTAATCCCCTATTTGTTAATTCCTTATATCTTCTTTCAGCCCTTGCCTCTGGAGTTGCTGTTAAGAAAAACTTAAACTTAGAATCCTTTAATACCACTGTTCCAATATCTCTACCATCCATTATAACATCAAATTTATTTGACATTTCTCTTTGTAATTTAACAAGTATCTCCCTTACTTCTTTAATAGAAGCATATTTAGAAACTATTTTACTAATTTCAGGCATAGTAATTTTATCTTGTATATTTTCCCCATTTAAAATTAAATCATCATTTTCGAACTTCATTTCAAAAGTACTAATTAAACTGCATAAAGCATCAATATCTTTATCTCCTATATTGTTTTCTTCAGCTTTTAAAGCTACTGCTCTATACATTGCTCCAGTATTGATATACATTAAATCAAATTCCTTTGCAACTAACTTAGCAATTGTACTTTTACCTGCCCCCGCTGGTCCATCTATAGCAACTGATAATCTCAAAATAGTACTCCACCTTTCGTATATGAAAAACATTTCATATAAATTATAATATTATTATTAATTATAAACAAGTTATTTCAATCTATGTTTCAATAAATAATCTATATTTTAAGTATTTGTGTTATTTTAAGTTGAAAATAACTTTAAAAGCAAAGTAGATTAATTGAAAGCATATATAGTTAATTTTTATATAAGTTTATTTTGTAATTACCTAACTAATAATTTTTACATATTAACTAACCCAATAAAATGTAGAAACTTTATAGGAACTTATATATTACTTCCTGCTAAATAACCTGTTGATAATGCAATTTGCACATTGTATCCACCTGTATAAGCATCAATATCAATAACTTCTCCTGCAAAAGAAAGATTATTGACTAATTTAGACTTCATTGTAGAAGGATCTATTTCCAATGTATCTACCCCACCTGAAGTTACTATTGCTTCTTCTATTGGTCTTAATTTTCTTATAGTTAATTTAATACCCTTAATTAAGTTAACTAAAGATCTTCTTTCTTCTTTTGTAATTTCGTTAACTTTTTTATTTGAATTAATATTAGATAAACTTATTATTATAGGAATAAGTTTTTTAGGAAATAAATCATCTAAAGAGTTTTTAAATTCTTTATTTATATATTTCTTAAAATCCTTTTGTACTCTTAAATCTAATTCGTCTAAAGTTAAAGCTGGCTTCAAATCTAAAGTTATATAATACTTTAAGCCTTCATTAATATACCTAGATGCTTTTAGGGCTAATGGGCCTGAAATTCCATAGCTTGTAAATAATACCTCACCTTGCTCTTTATATATAGGTTTTTTCTTATCTACTTCATATAATGAAATCCCAATATTTCTAAGGGTTAATCCCATAATTTCACTTATCCAGCTATTATTAATCTCAATAGGAACTAATGATCCTTTAAGGTTAGTAATATTATGTCCAACCTTTTTAGAAAACTTTAATCCATCTCCAGTTGAACCTGTTAAAGGATAAGATACTCCCCCAGTAGCTATTATATAATTATCTGCAACTAAAATATAGTTATTATTAACTTTAACTCCATCAATAAGTGAATTTTTATAAATTATGTCTGTAACCTTCGAATTAAGTCTAATATCTACCTTATTATTATTTAATTCCTTTAAAAGTCCTTTAATAATATCTGAAGATTTATCTGAACTTGGAAAAACTCTACCTCCCCTTTCAGATTTAAGTCTTATTCCCTGTGATTCAAAAAAGTTTATAGTATCTTCATTTGTATAAGAGTATAATGCACTATATAAAAAATGAGGATTGCCAGGAATAAAATCAAAGAACTCTGAAATGTCCTTACTATTGGTTACGTTACATCTTCCCTTACCTGTAATAAATAGCTTCTTTCCAACCTTTTCATTACTTTCAAGAAGTATAACTTCATTGCCATCTTTAGCTGCTGTAATAGCGGCCATCATTCCTGCAGGACCCGCTCCAATTACTATTACTTTTTTCATATTCATCCTCCAATGCATTATTTTTTCTTAAAATAATATATCATTTAACAACTTTAATTACAACTTTTATTATATAAAAATAGATGTATCAATTTTATACAACAATCGATACATCACTTTAGTTAAATTTTTATGTAATTTTAAATTAATCTGTATTAAAGTGAGAATAAAATATATTATGATTTTAATCTTCACCTACATTTCTATTGTTATAGGAATATACATTGTATTCTTTCCAAATTGATTCAAGATTATTAAATGTATTTGCTATACTTTGTTTTTCTCTCATTCCAACTGCAATTATTAATGCATTAATAACTGATAAAGGTGCAACTAAAGAGTCAACAAAGGAAGCCATATTACTATGAGCAATTAATGAATAATCAGCCTTTGATGCAAGAGGTGATAAAAGGCTATCAGTAATTGCAACTACATCAGCACCTCTACCTTGTGCAAAAGCCAAAGCATCAATAGTTCTAGAAGCATATCTTGGGAAGCCAATACCTATAACAAGATCTCCTTCTTCAAGATTTATCATTTGCTCAAATATATCAGATATTCCATATCCAACAGTCTTAACATTTTGCAAAATAATATTTAAATAGAAGCCTAAAAATTCTGCCAAGGCTGTTGAGCTTCTAAGTCCAATTATATATATTCTTTTTGCTTCAAATATTTTATTAACAACATCTTCAAAGGTATTATAATTTATCTTTTCTAGGGTAGCTCTTATATTTTCAATATCTGCTTTAAGAACACCTTTAAGTGCATAACCTTCACTTACGTAATCATTTGATAATTCTAATCTTTGAACTGTTGTTAGTTTGTTTTTAATTAATTCTTGAAGTGCCTTTTGAAGTTTTGGGTAACCTGAAAATCCAAGTTCATTTGCAAATCTTACTACTGTAGATTCAGAAACCCCAACTGATACTCCAAGCTTAGCTGCAGTCATAAAAGCAGCTTTATCATAGCTTTTTAAAATATACTCTGCAATTAATTTTTGTCCTTTGCTCAATCTTGGGAATTTTGATTGTATTATTTTCATTAAATCTTTTGAGTTATCATTAAGATTATTATCCATTCATATCCCTTCTTTTCATTTAAACTTAACAACTTATACTATTATACTATCATTTATTGAATAATCCAGCAATAATTATTTCATTTTTCTCTAAAAATGAATAAAAACTTGTAGTGCTTTTATAGGTTGTCAATTTTATTTTTTCTCCGCAATCACCATCATAGGTGAGATATCTTGCCTGTTTAGATAGGATTGAACCATAACTCCGTACTTATTTTTAGGCAATTCTTTTAAATACTGTAAAATGCAAGTTTCTTCTACCTTACCTTCATTATGACCCCTATATATGCAAATAACCATCATTCCTCCACTATTAAGTAATTCAAGACCTGATTTAATACTTTCAAGTGAAGTTATATGATTAGTAGTTATACTTTTATCTCCACCGGGTAAAAATCCTAGGTTATATATTATACAATCTACTTTTGTATTAATATAAGTATTAAATAAATGATGGGAATCATTTATAACTTCAACATTTACAATATTCTTTTCTTTATATTTAATACAAGGTTCCTCTTGAATATCAAAAGCATATACTTTTGAAAATAATTCTGCTAAAAAATCTGTGTCATATCCATTACCTAAAGTAGCATCAACAGCCACATCTTTATTTAATACATAATTTTTTATAATATCATGTGATAAATCACTTATATTTCCAACATATCTATACATATTTACCTCTAAATTTTCTATAAAGAATTTATATATTTAAGTTCCTCATCAGTTAGATTTCTCCATTGCCCTTTTTTAAGATAACCAAGTTTTATACTACCAACTTCAACTCTTTTTAATGATAATACCTCGTGGCCTAAAGCTTCACACATTCTTCTTATTTGTCTATTCTTACCTTCATGGATTATAATCTCTACAACTGAGTTAACTAAATTATTTTTCTTTTCTATATCTAAAAGTGTCATCTTCGCCTCAGCTGTTATATATCCACCAATATCAATTCCATTTTCAAACCTTTTAATTTCCTCTTTACTAAACTCGCCTCTACAAGTAGCAATATACTTCTTTCCTATATTAACTCTTGGATGAATTATTTTATTATAAATATCTCCATCGTTAGTAAGTAATATTAAACCTGAACTATCGTAGTCTAATCTTCCTATAGGATAAATTCTTTCTTCGACTTTAACTAAATCTAAAATAGTTTTTCGTCCCTTTTCATCCTTTACTGAAGTTATATAGCCTTCTGGCTTATTAAGCATTATATAAAGTTTTTTTTCTTCGGGCTTTATTATATTACCTTTATATGTAACTTTATCTTTTTCAGGATTTATTTTGACACCAAGTTCAGAAACAATATTATCATTGATCCTAACTTCCCCACTTAATATTATTTCTTCACATTTTCTTCTAGATGCAACACCACATCTAGCCATATATTTTTGTAATCTTTCTTCCATCTATCTCACTCCGTACCTTTAATAAGCAATTAATATATAAGTTTTAATATTTTTTATTCTATTAATCTATACCTTTTACTAATGATTGAAAAAGAATTATATTGCTTTTGCATCTTATATAAAAATCAAATATCTATTTTCAATTTTGATATTTAACTTAAGTAGTTCCTTTATATTTTAACTTTATTAACCTAATTAATTTAGATTATTAATTTAACCATATATATACTACTCTAGTATATATATTTCTGCAATATGATTTTAGATTTTGTGGTATTTTATATATAAGTTGTAATAAAGTTATTATAACTATTAAGTTAATTATATATAGAGTATTTCAGTTAGGTAATTAACCAAAAATAATTATTGAAATATATATTAAAACAAAATAATATGGAGCTGCAAAATTACAGCTCCAATTAATTACTTTTTTAAACTAAATAACAATTCATCTATTCCTTCTTTTAATTGTTTTATCTTATTTTCACTAAAGTTCATATTACATAAGACTTTAGTAGGAACATCTTTTGATTTCTCTTGCAATTCTCTACCTTTAGATGTAAGTTCTGCAAAAACCACTCTATCATCTTCTTTTGATCTATACTTTTCTATTAATTCCATAGACTCAAGTTTCTTTAGAAGAGGAGTTAATGTTCCAGAATCTAAATGTAATCTATTACCAAGATGCTTAACTGTAGCTTTATTTTCTTCCCATAAGACAAGCATTACTAAGTATTGAGTATATGTTAATTTCAAATCATCTAAAATGGGTTTATATAATTTAATTATTTCCCTAGATACAGCATAAAGAGAAAAACAAATTTGGTTATCTAACTTTAAATTATCATATTTTGACACTTCATCACCTACATAACGTATTTGCTAAATATAATTTTATACAATTAATTTATTAACCTTTATATTATCTCTTTTAACTTTTCTTGTCAATAACTTTAATTTACTAATTTAAAAGTCCTTTTTTAAATCCTTCTATAATATCTTCTATATCTTCTATACCTAAAGAAACTCTAATTAAAGTGTCAGTAATACCTAATCTTTCTCTTTCTTCCCTAGGAATAGCAGCATGGCTCATTTTTACCGGATAAGAAACTATAGTTTCTACAGCTCCTAGACTTACTGCTACAACTACATTTTCAACATTATTTAAGAAGTGCTTAGTTTGTTCTATATTTTTAAATTTAAAAGATAGTACAGCACCTGGGCCAAAGGATTGATTTTTATGAACTTCATAATCCTTATGAGATTCAATACCAGGATAATATACTGCTTCTACTAATTCCTGCTCTAAAATCCATTTTGAAAGTTCTAAAGCATTATTTTGAGATTTGTCCATCCTAATTTTTAAAGTTTTTATACCTCTAGACACTAAATAACAATCTTGTGGGGATAAAATAGCGCCAAATCCATTTTGAACTCTATATATTTCAGCAGCTAATAACCTATCATTTGTAACCGCAAATCCTGCTATTACATCACTATGGCCACCAATAAACTTAGTTGCACTATGAACTACTATATCTATACCTAACTCCAAAGGCCTTTGAAGATATGGTGACATAAAAGTATTATCAGCTATTGTAAGCAATTTATGTTTTTTAGCTAAATTTACTACTTCCTTTAAATCAGTTATTTTTAATAAAGGATTTGATGGTGTTTCTAAATAAATTGCCTTAGTATTTTCTTTAATTTCTTTTTCTATATTTTCAATTCTACTAGTGTCTACAAAAGTAAACTCAATATTAAATCTATTAAAAAGTTTAGTTACAGCCCTATAAGTTCCTCCATATACATCTTCTGCTACAATTAAATGATCTCCTGCTGAAAATGTGCTAATAACAGAAGATATAGCTGCTATTCCAGAAGAAAATGCATAAGCATATTTACCACTTTCTAATTTTGCAAACTCTTCCTCTAAAGCATTTCTAGTTGGATTTCCAGATCTAGCGTAGTCATATTCACCAAAATTATCTATATCAAATTGATGAAAAGTAGAGCTTTGATATATAGGTAATGTAACTGCTCCTGTATTTTTCTCTATAGTTTTTTCACTGTGTAATAACTTTGTTCCAAATTTCATATTACTCCCCCAATACTGATTTCAAATCATCTAATAAATCATTTATATTTTCTATTCCAACAGACAATCTTAATAATCTTTCATCTACTCCAAGTCTTTGCTTAAGATCATTTGGCATATCTACATGAGTTTGTGTATATGGATAGGTAATTAAAGTTTCAACGCCACCTAAGCTTTCAGCAAATGAAATAACTTCAAGTTTTTTTAGTAACTTAGCAACTAATGAAACTTTCTTAACCTTAAATGAAATCATTGAACCATAACCAGTAGATTGTACACTATTTACATCATAACCTTCATGATCTTCAAGACCTACATAATATACCTTTTCTATATTTTCATTTCTTTTCAAATAATCAGCAATTAGAATAGCATTTTCTTGGGATTTATCTAGTCTTATAGATAAAGTTTTTAAACCTCTTAGAAGTAGCCAAGAATCAAAAGCTGATAAAGTAGCACCAGTTGAGTTTTGGACTACTCTAAGCTTACTTATAATATCCTTATCATTTGCTGTTAAAAATCCAGATAAAACATCATTATGTCCACCTAGAAACTTTGTACCACTATGAATTACAATATCTGCACCTAATAATAAAGGCTTTTGAAAATATGGAGTTAAGAATGTATTATCAACTATTAAAGTTAACTTGTTCTTCTTACACAAATAGCTTATAGCCGAAATATCACTTACTCTCATTAATGGATTAGATGGAGTTTCTATAAATATAGCTTTAGTCTCATTTGTGATAGCTTCTTTAATTCTATCTAAGCTAGTTGTATCTACAAAAGTATATTTAATACCAAATACACTATAGATATCATCAAACAATCTAAAAGTTCCACCATAAAGATCCTCTGAAACTATGATGTGATCTCCAGGTTTAAACAAATGAAAACATGCTGTAATTGCAGCAACTCCAGTAGAAAAAGCTAAAGCTTCTGTTCCTTCTTCTAAAAGACAAATAGTCCTTTCAACTTCTTCTCTAGTTGGATTATTAGTTCTAGAATAATCATATCCAGTGCTTTTATTTAATTCTGGATGCTTAAAAGTTGTACTTTGATAAATAGGATAGCTTATTGCACCAGTGACACTATCTCCCCCGCTTGCCCCTCTTACAGAGATAGTTTCAAATTGTAATTTCTTTTCATTCATTGTAATTCCCCCTTTTATAAATAAAAAAAGAACTCCTCCAAAATAGAAAGAATTCTTAAATACAACTATATAATTGCATACTAGTTTTCTTATTTTTCAGATTAACTGTAGGATTTAGCACCACACAAATAAATACATAATTGTAGGTTGCCGGGTTTCATAGGGCCAGTCCCTCCACCACTCTTAATAAGAACTATTCGATTTTAAAATAATTATATTATATAAACTATTTAATTTCAAGTTTTTTCAAATAATTAATTTATTAATTTTTTTACATAATGATTATTTATGTAGAACTATTAAAAAAATTAATATACAATACAAATTAGGATTATTTTTAGGAGGTTTCATTTATGAAGGATTTTATAAAAAAGTTTTTATTTAATAACTGGTTATATGTAGTAATGGTTTTAATAATACAAGGAAAATCTATGCTGTTATTATCTATGCTTAGGACGGAGAATTCTTCTAGCATAAATTTTGCAACAATGTATTTTGGAGTTCCTGCCATAGGTGCTCATTTGCTTGTAATTGCATTTATCTTTAGCATAATGTTCTTATTTAAATATAATGGCAAAATTAAATCTGCAATGATTTTAAATCTTATAATTACTTTACTATTTGTTGCAGATATATGGTATTACAGAGTAAATGGGACATTTTTATCTCTAAGACACTTGCTACATCCTGAGATTTTCAATCCAATTGGAAAAAGTTTATTTAATTTTAGAGCAGTAGATTTATTATTCTTTATTGATTTCCTAGTGTTCTTTATATTATTTAAATTTGATAAAATTAGAAATTTTAATGATGAATCTAAATTAAGCTTAAGAGCTATTAAAACTATAGTAGTTGCTGGGTTAAGTTTAGGGATTGTTTTACTTTCTCACTATGTGATTGATATTAAAGGACTAATTTCTGGACAATCATTTCTTAGATTATCCTGGGCACCATATCAAACCTTTAGCGATATGAGTCCTTTAGGATATCATGGTTATGATTTATTATATTTTTCTAATAAAAATATAGACTTAACAGAAGAAAATATAAATGAGATTGAGACTTGGATAAATAATAACAAAGAAGATTTACCTGATAACGAATATTTTGGACTACTAGAAGGTAAAAACTTAATAGCTATTCAAGTTGAATCTTTAGAAAACTTTGTTATTAATCAAAAAGTTAATGGACAAGAAATAACACCAACATTAAATAAACTATTAAATAATAGCTTGTACTTTAATAATATATATGAACAAAATAATTCAGGAACCAGTTCTGATGCAGACTTAATGGTTAATACATCTATCTTTCCTATAAGAAGTACAAGTACCTTCCCTACTTACCCATGGACTTCTTATAATAGCTTACAAATGCTTCTTAATAATAAGGGATACAACACTATATCTACTCATGCTGAACTACCTGGTAGCTGGAATTGGGCAGAACCACATAAGGCATTTGAAGCAGATAAGTTATGGGATATATATGAGTTCGAGCAAGATGAGATCATAGGACCTGGATTGTCAGATGAATCATATTTAAGACAAATATCTGAAAAATTAAAAACTGAAGCAGAGCCTTATTACACTTTTATTGCAACATTAACTAGTCATGGTCCATTTGAAATGCCTGATGATAAAAAGCTTTTAGACTTACCTAAAGAGTTAGATGAAAATATGTTAGGTGGCTACTTCCAAAGTGTAAGATATGCAGATGAAGCAATAAAATTATTCTTAGAAGAATTAGATAAAAATGGTCAATTAGATAACACAGTAATTATGATATATGGTGATCATGGTGGAGTTCATAAATTCTATGAAGATGAAATTAAAGATGCCCCATTAAATGAAAATTGGTGGCAGGAAAATACTAAGGAAATACCATTTATAATTTATAATAAGGATATTAAGGCAGAAACTATATCAAAGGTTGGTGGTCAAACTGACTTCTTACCTACTATTTCATATTTACTAGGAGTAGATAGAAAAGATTTTGAAAATACTTCTATGGGGAGAGTTTTAGTAAATACTAATAGAGATGCTGTTATCTTAAATGATGGAGAAATAAAAGGTACCCCAAAAGATGCAAATGAAGAACAACATCTTAAAGATACATTTAAGATTGCAGATTATATAATTCAAGGCAATTACTTTAAGGTTATTAATAAATAAAGTAGAATCACTAGAGGTTATTAAGAATTAAAAAATAAAGAATTATTGAGAATTACTTTTGAATTTTCTAAAGCTAAGTTCTTAAATTAGAATATATTAAATTAACAATTATTCATTTGAATTATTAATTGTTAAAGGAGCTATCTTAGTGAGATAGCCCTTTTTTATGTATTACCTTTTAAATTTTATGTAAGAAATTATAATAGTTAATATACACCCTATATAGAGAGAAATCGGTAAAATATTCGAGTTAGTATTATCATTATTCATTAGTAAATTCTCATTGTCTTTATTATTTTCTGATATTGCGCTATTATTATTTATCTTAGATTCTATATCAATTTTGTTATTATCTTTTATCTCATTATCTGTACTTTCATTATCAGTTAGTTTATCTTCTATAGAATTTTTGAAATAATCTACTACTTCAGTGTTATCTATATTGGAAAATACCTCAAGAGATAATACATCACTATTATTTTTTATAGCTTCATAGTAAGATTTAATCCCACTAATATTCCCTTTAAAGATAGGATCTTTAGTGGACTTTTCTTTTAATGTAAAATCTCCATTTTTAAAGCTGAAGTCTATATCTAATCTCAAGCCTTCAGCCATAGCAGTAACATTCTTATATATCCTTAGTAGCTCTGTTATCTTATAATCTTTGATGCTCTCTTTACCTTTAACATCATCAGTAATCTCCTTACCTTTACCTACAACCTCATCAATTTCTTCCCTACTTATATCTAAAGTATTAATATACTCAATTAAATTATCTATACTAAGATTATTTTCTAAAATATTTGTAAATGAACTTGCAGAAGCACGTATTTTATCTCCAATTAAAATAACAGCAATTATAAAGACTACTATTAAAATCTTTTTACTATTTTTCATTGAGTCACCCCTTTATATACGAAGTGTTCCCATTTTAGCAAAAAAATAATCATTAATAACTAAATTCCCATTGGGGAATAAAATAATTTATTTACATTATTTCCCAGAAAATAATTTAATCTTGTTATTTCATTAATATTCACTATTGTTACTATTTTGAGTACCATTAATATAAGTTAAGGAGTGATATAAGTTGTCAGCATATATGTTGTGCAGTAGGGGTAACTTCTATCCTATTTTGTTCTAAAATCAAAAAGGCATCTATTAAAGATAATATTTTAGTAGATGATTTTAATACTAAATTACATCTCCATTCCATTCATCTAAAGCCAATTTCACCGATCTTGTCATTTCCTTTGAAAAGTCTGATTTCACCTTCATATTATAATGATACTGAGCATAATTGTTTGCCTTATATTTATTTTCAGAAACAAATAATTTATCTCTTTCTTCAAACATTTTATTAATATTATCTTTTGATAGTTCATTATATTTCTCTTCAAACACAATGAATTCTTCTTTAAATCTATCTTTTAATGGAACACTATAACCATTAGGATAATACCCTAATGTTAGCATAGTAACTGGATAAACATATTTAGGTAGATTAAGTAACTCTTTATGATATTCAAATTTCTCCATAATATCACCTATGTAACATGATCCAATCCCTAAGCTTTCAGCTGCAATTACTGCATTTTCTGCTGCTATTATAGCATCTTGAGTCGCTAATAATAGATTTGACTCTGTAGGTCCTTCAAAATTTTCACCTTTATTAATCATAAAATCTCTTGTATTATTAGTTTCATAATATTTATACCATTTACTAAAATCAGCTAAAAATACTAGTAGCACTGGAGCCGTTTTAATAAATGGTTGATTATCACAGCTTATAGAGATCTTTTCTTTTGTTTCAGCATTCTTTATTACTATAATTGAATAACACATCATATTTCCTGCTGTTGGTGCCCTCATTGCAGATTTTAAAATTAAGTCTAAATCCTCTTTAGAAATATCCCTTTTATCATACTTCCTAAGTGATCCCCTTTTTAAAATTGTACTTATTGTTTCATTCACTGAAATCCCCCCCAAAAATTAATTTAATTTTATAACTATTTTTAAACCATACTTACGCAGAAGTTCTACATCAAGTTCCTCTTCAAATTCTAATAACTGACTTAATATTACGTTTCCTTCAGTTTTATAACTTAATATTTTTCCTTTAGCTTCATCTTTAAAATCACTCCAAGTCCAAAGATGAGCTGTACCTTCTATTGCTTTAATTTCATATATATATTTATTAGCCATTAAAATATATTGAGACAATAATAATTTTCTATTTTCATTATCATAAATATATTCTGTTGAATATTTCTTTATCTGTTCTCTTTCTTCTTTATCTAAATTTAAATAATTAATATATATTTCTTTAAATCTTCCCATTTAGATACTCCATTAATATAATCTTTATAAGCATTATACCATTTTAATACAAAAATTTTTATATAAGTGAACAAAATAGTATCTATAGATAAAAAATATAATATGTAATTTTAAGGAGCTGTCTTTATGTGACAACTCCTTAAAAATCTATTCTACATCATAAATTTTATAGTACTTATTCTTTAAGTAATCTATAAAGTACTTAGGATTAAGTTCTTCTCCAGTTATGTTTTTTATAAGTTCTCCTGGAGTATAAATTGCTCCATGAACATGTACTTTTTCATTTAACCACTTAGTTATTTCAGTAAGATCTCCATTCTTTACGCCTTCCATAACTGTTGGTTTTTCTTTTAATAAAGTATTAAACATTTGAGCTCCATATAGGTTTCCTAAAGCATAGCTTGGGAAGTATCCAAAGGAGCCATCTGACCAATGCATATCCTGAAGAATACCTTCTGCATCATTCTTAGGTTCTACACCTAGATATTCCTTATACTTTTTATTCCATAAATCTTTTAATTCATTTACAGATATTCTACCATTAATTAATTCCTTCTCTATTTCATATCTAATTATAATATGAAGCCCATAAGTTAATTCGTCAGCTTCTGTTCTTATTAGTGATGTTTCAACATAATTCATAGCTTCATAGAATTCTTCTAAAGTAACATCTTTAAAATCTTCAAAGTATTCCTTTGCTACAGGTAAAAGATATGAACAAAACTCCTTACTTCTTCCTAGTATATTTTCATAGAATCTTGATTGTGATTCATGAATAGCCATTGATGCTCCTTGTTGTAATCCTGTAGATTCTAAATCATCACTAATATTTTGTTCATATATACCATGACCACCTTCATGGATTGTGCTAAATAAAGCTGAAGTAAATTCATCTTCATGATAATTAGTTGTTAATCTTACATCCTTATTCCCAAAGTTAGTTGTAAATGGATGAACACTTACATCTAATCTTCCTGCTTCCTTATCAAATCCTATTTTATCTAAAATAAATAAAGAAATATCCTTTTGTTTATTCGTATCAAAATGACCATATAAGAAATCACGATTTAACTTCTTTTTACTTCCCTTAACCTTATCTAAGACTTCTATTATTCCATCTCTTAATTCAGAAAATATCTTATCTAGCTTTTCTGTAGTAAGACCTAATTCATACTTATCTAATAAAGTATCATACTTGTCATTTTTATATCCCCAATAATTAATAAATTCCTTTTGATATTCAACTACTTGTTCTAGATAAGGCTTAAATATTTCAAAATCACTTGCATCCTTAGCTTTTTCCCAAGCTAATTCAGAATTACTGCATAGTCCTACATAAGCTACATATTTATCATGAGGTATCTTTTTAGTTTCATTATAGCTTCTTTCAAGCTCTTCAACCATTCTTCTATCTACTAGGCTCATTTCATTTACTAAAGGCTTTAAATCATTTAGAAACTCTCCTACCTTGTCACTAGTAATCATCTTAAAGCTTTCCCCAGATAAGTATTCTACAACCTTCGATCTAGATTCACCAGCTTTACTTGGCATATTAGTTCTCATATCCCAATAAACTAAACTTAATGCTTGTATTAACTTTTCATAGTCATTTAAGTAATCTTTCAATTCTTTTAACTTTTTATTCAATTCCATAACTATCCTCCTAATATAAGTTTTTCTAATTATAATATACTACAAAATAGAATTAAAAATAAGTTTATTTTCATTACTTAATTGTATTTATAAAAAAGATTATGAATTAATCTATATTCTTTTATAAACCATTTAAAATTTTTAATTTCTATTTTAGTAGGATCATTTAGTTTTTATTTCTATAATCTATTAAATAATCCTTTTATTCTAATAATATTGTATTAAAAATATAAATAGTTTATAATTTATATATTACATTTAGGAGGAATTATTATGAAAGCACAAATATATTTAATCAATATACATCATCATAGCTAGAGAGACTTCATCTATTTAGATGCAAGTCTATTTTAAGTAGGCTTGCTTCTCTAGGCTATGATTTAAGTGCAATCATATTTATTAAGCCCTGTAGAAACTGCCTACAGGGCTTTTTGTTATTCTTTACTTAAGGTCCCATAATAAGTTTATGGTGACTTAAAACAATGAAGTATAATAAGCAAATTTAAATACAACAACTATTTTATATAAAATTATAAAGGAGAGATAAAAATGAAAAACACAATAATTAAACCAAGTATTTTACCTGGATTTATGGAGTTATTACCTAAAGAACAAAGAATTTTTAATGATATTGTAAATAAAGTAACTAAGGTATATGAAGATAATGGTTGCTTACCAATTGATACACCTATAATAGAAAAGTCAGAGGTTTTACTTGCAAAAACTGCAGGAGAAACTGAAAAACAAGTATATTCTTTTAATAAGGGTTCAAAAAATCTATCCTTAAGATTTGATTTAACAGTTCCCTTTGCTAGATATACTTCTCAATACTTTAATGAATTAACCTTCCCTTTTAAAAGATATCAAATTGGTAAAGTATATAGAGGTGAAAGAAATCAAAAAGGAAGATATAGAGAATTTTATCAATTTGATGTAGATATCATAGGAAAAGATAAATTAAATATTAGTAATGATGCATTAGTAATAAGCTTAGCTTCAAAAGCTTTTAAATCTATAGGATTAGATAATTACAAGTTTCAAATTAGTAATAGAAAAATACTTTCTGGGTTACTAGAATATCTTAAGATAGACTCTGCTAATGAAGTGATGATTTTAATAGATAAGTTTGATAAAATCGGTAAAGATCTATTTGAAGAAGAGTTAGAAAAACTATTAGAGAAGGAACAATCAGAAATTATAAATAATCTTATAAATATTAATGGATCTAATAATGAAGTGCTAAGATCATTAGAATTATTAAATATAAATAATGATAAATTTAATTTAGGAATTAAAGAATTAAAAGATGTTTTAAAAACCTTAAAGTTACTTGGGGTACAGGAAGATGAGCTCCTAGTTAATCTTAAAATCATAAGAGGTTTAGATTATTATACTGGAACAGTTTTTGAAACTTTATTAGTTAATAATGAAGGTTATGGATCTATTTGCTCTGGTGGAAGATATGATAATTTAGCAGAAAACTATACAAATAATATATTGCCTGGCGTTGGAATATCTATAGGTTTAACTAGACTATTCTTTGTTCTAAAGGAAATAGGATTTGTAGATAAATATAAGCTACCTTCAAAAATAGAGTACTTAATTATACCATTATCAGATATTAATGGTTATGTCTATGACGTATATAATAAGCTTGTATCTTTAGGTAAAGCTGTAGAAATATACTTTGAAGAAGATAAGCTAAAAAAGAAAATGATTTATGCAAATAAACTTTCAATTCCTAATGTGATTATTATCGGAGAAGAGGAAGAAAATAATAGAACTATAAATATAAAGGATATGAATACTGGTCTTCAAAACACTTTCAAATTAGATGATATTAATATATAGCATATAAATAATTATAAAAGGGGCTGTCGCATTATCAGCTTAAATTAAGAATTTAAAATTATAGCTTTAATTCTTATAGAATTAATAAACTTAATTATTTACTCTTAATTTTTCATTATACGACAGCACCTTTTTATTTATGAACCTTATTTATTATATTGTGGTTCTTGTTGTTTTACAAAATCAAGTCTTGACTGTAGTGATTGCTCAACACCAGACATTGTATTTGCAAGCTGATTAAACATTTGCTTTGCTTCTTGATTATCTGTATCTAAAGAAAATGTCTTCATATCAGCAGCTAACCCTTTTGCACTAGCTAATGCTGTTTCTATTTTAGTTCCTGTTGGCATAATAAAACCTCCTCTACAAATTTCTTTTGCAAATATATTTTTGTACAATCCAAATTTAAATATTCTTAAAACTCAAATGAAAAATATCCCTTTATTAATTTATAGTTATTAAAGTTATTGTATTAACCTCTTTATACTTCATTAATAATTATTTCTATTAAGTAATGAATTAAAATTAGCTATAAAGGTTAAAGTAACATCGTAAGGAATTTTATTAATAAAAAAGGAGAAATTTATATGACAGCTATTTCAAAGGTAAAACAAACATTAGCTACCTTAAAAGGTGCTGAAGCTACATTAGATATGTATTACCTGCAAGAACAAAATAAAGAATCTAAAAATATATACAAGGAAGCTTCTATGGAGTTAGATAAAATAAAGGTAGACTTAGAACAAAGAATTGGATTTATGGAGTTTGAAGAACCACAATATAAGGGCAACTAAGTGAGGTGAAATATGGATACTTGGTTAATAGTTTTGCTTAAATCAATAATTCTATTTTTTATGGCAATTATAATAACAAGATATATGAAAAGAAAAACATTAGCTAGAGCTACACCATTTGATTTTATTTCTTATAGTGTAGTTGCAGTTTTAATTCCACTAATTTCTTTAGGTATTATAAGTAATTTCTATTTTGGAATCATTACATTACTAATTTGGGCAATAATGCCCCTTGTGCTAGATTTTTCAGCTATGAAAAGTAAGACTATTTATAATTTACTACATGGTAAAGAAAGAGTTTTAATTAAAAATGGCAAAATCATGGAAGATAACTTATCTAAAGAAAGAATTACAGGACAAGAGTTTTTACAAATAATGCGCTCTAAAAACGCATTTAATTTAGCAGATGTAGAATTTTCTTTATTAGAAACTAATGGTGATATAAATGTTAGTTTAAAAGCTGATAAGAAACCTGTAACCTCCTATGATTTAGGTAAGAAGGTTCCTCAGAAATCTGAACCACAAGCTGTAATTTTAGATGGAAACATATTGAATGAAGGTCTTACTAATGCAGGATTAAACATAGGTTGGCTTAATACACAACTCGAGGCTCAAGGAGTTCCTTTAGAAAGTGTTTTCCTAGGGCAAGTAGATTCTTCAGGGGATTTATACCTAGATCTCTTTGATGATATGATTCAAATTCCAAAAGCTCAAGTTAAAGATATTCTATATGCAAGTCTTTTAAAGTGTCAATCTGATTTAATATCCTACTCCTTAGATACAGATAACGAAGAAGCTAAAAATATGTATTCTAAAAATGCTAAAAAATTAGAAGAATTAATAAATAAATTAGAACCCTATTTATTACGTTAGAAGGTGAATTTATATGTCAAATATGAAAAAGAAAAAAATGACTTCTACTCAGCAACAATATGATGATTTAGTAAAGGCTATAGAACCAAAAAGGCCAATTCTAAAAAATTGTATAAGAGCCTTCTTAGTTGGTGGAGGAATCTGCACTATAGGTCAAATATTACATTGGCTTTATACAAATTATTTAAACTTTGATGAAAAGACAGCTATGACCCCTACCTTAATAACGCTAATATTCTTTTCAGTTTTATTTACAGGCCTTGGGGTTTATGATCACTTAAGTCAATGGGCTGGTTGTGGAACTGCTGTACCAATAACAGGTTTTGCAAATTCAATAGCTTCAAAATCAATAGAACATAAAAGTGAAGGCTTTGTTCTAGGTGTAGCTGGTAATATGTTTGGTTTAGCTGGAGCAATAGTTGTGTACGGAATAGTTGCAGCCTTTGTTGTAGCTACAATAAAAATGACTATAGTATGGTTAGGGGGTATGTAAATGCTAAAAGGACATCAATCATGGATTTTTGAATCAAAACCAACAATAATTTCTTCTGCTGCTGTTGGTGGCCCCTTCGAGGGAAATGGTGCTTTAGCTAATGACTTTGATATAATTACTGAAGATTTATGGCTTGGCCAAGATAGCTATGAAAAAGCTGAAAAAGTTATGCTAGAACATGCGTGTAATAGAGCTATAGAAAAAGCTAATTTACAAAAAGAAGATATAAATTTCTTCTTTAGTGGAGACTTAATGAATCAAATTATAACTAGTAGCTTTGCTGCAAGAACTTTGGCTATTCCCTATCTTGGAATATTTGGTGCATGCTCAAGTTCTATGGAGGGTTTAGCCTTAGCTGCACAACTTATAGAAAGCAAGGCTGCAAAATATGTATTAACTTCTGCAAGTAGTCATAATGCTGCAGCAGAAAAACAGTTTAGATACCCTACAGATTATGGAGTTCAACGTCCACCTACAGCTCAATGGACTGTTACAGGTGCAGGAGCTGCTGTTCTTTCTGAAAGTGGTGAGGGCCCAAAAGTAACATCAGCAACTATAGGGAGAGTTATAGATATGGGAATATCTGATCCTTATAATGTAGGTGCTGCTATGGCACCAGCGGCTGTAGATACTATTGAATCTCATTTTAGAGATCTAGGAATAGATGCCACACACTATGATTTAATTGCTACTGGAGATTTAGCAAAGGTTGGTCATGAAATTGCTAATGCATTATTTAAAAAGCATAACATTAATATGCCTGAAGATATTTTTACAGATTGCGGTTTATTAATATATAGCAAAGATCAACCAAGTTTTTGTGGAGGAAGTGGATGTGCTTGCTCTGCTACAGTTACATATGGACACTTACTTAATCGTATGAAAAAAGGAGAACTTAAAAAGATATTAGTAGTAGCAACTGGTGCTCTAATGTCCCCTATCTCCTTCCAGCAAAAAGAAAGTATCCCTTGTGTAGCTCATGCTGTCTCTATAGAAATGTAAAAGGGTGTGATATTATGGAAAAGTTTATTTTTGCCTTTATTATAGGTGGTATTATTTGTGTTATTGGTCAACTTATAATGGATATATTAAAAGTAACTCCAGCTCATACTACTTGTACTTTAGTTGTAATTGGAGCAATTTTAGGTGGATTTGGATTGTATGATCCTTTAGTAAAGTTCGCAGGTGCAGGTGCATTTGTACCTATTAGTAGTTTTGGAAATACCCTTGTAACTGCAGCTATTGCAGAAGCTGAACAAACTGGATTTATAGGAATATTTTCAGGAATTCTAAAAACTGTAAGTGGTGGAGTTTCCGCTGCTGTTGTATTTGGCTTCTTTGCTGCCATTATATTCAAACCTAAAGGATAAAAATGGAGCTGTATTATACAGCTCCAAATTGCTAACTAATATATATAAGAACTCGCCTTACCTACTACTTATAAACTACTATATTTTTATATTTCAATCTTAGCTTCTATGTATTTTCCTTTTAATCTTGATTCTAGTGCTAAATATGTAATAGAAATTAAGATAATTATACACCCTAGAACCTTATTTAGGTTTAAAACTTCTTTAAAAATAACTACTCCACTTATAACACTTGTAACTGGCTCAAATAAAGAAAATATAGCTGCTGATGTAGAACCTATAATAGAAACCCCTATTTGGAAGGAAACTATTCCTACTATTGATGCTAATAGTGAGCATATTATAATAATTATATAAGCTTTAAGTGGTAAGTTGAATTTTATATATCCTCCAAAGAAATTGCCAATAAACATTTGTAATGAAGCAAATGTAACTATGTAAAAAGTTAACTTGTAGTGATTAATCTTAACTAAACCCTTCTTATCAATCCATAATACATAAAATGCATAAGTTACTGCTGATATTAAGGCCATTAATGCTCCTGTAATATTTCCACTATTATTTATATCCATAAAAAACATTACTCCAAAGAATGCTATTACTAGTGATAATATCTTTCCAATTCCTAATGTTTCTTTAAAAATAAATTTACATGCTAATGCTATAAATATTGGATACATAAAATGTAATGTAGTTGCAGCTCCTATACCTATATAAGAATAAGAGCTATATAATAATCCTATTGTTAAAGCAACTCCTATTAAACTTAAAATAAATATATTAATTGCCTCTCTCTTATCTATCTTTAAAGGAATCTTTTTAACTTTTAATATTATAAGTAAACATGGTATTGCAAATAAACTTCTAAAAAAAGTCATAGATAATGCGTTGTTTCCCAAGTCATATGTAATATTAGCTAAAGCTGGAGTAAATCCAAAAATCACTGCTGAAAGAATAGTAAATAAAACACCTTTAATCTTCATATCATCACCTTCAATCATAAAATTTAGTTTTATTAAATATGTATAAAACGTAGCAAATAATATTTTAACATAAATTTAGATTAATTTAATAACCTTTAATAAAAAAAACTAGACTTAATCTAGTTTTAAAATACAAATATATCACCCTTTATAAAATTCATAAGATATCATGATATAATTATTAAATATTCTCTACCGCTACTTTCATAATGTTATACTTCTATTAATAAGTATAATTAAACTCCACAGAACTCTAATATAGTTATTACAAAAGTCTTATACCAGGCTCATCCTTCTATAAAATTAGAGATATAAATCTGTTTAGTCACTTCAAATATCATTTATAATTAATTTAAAACCTATATAACTATATTATTATTAAAATAATAATATAAGATCTATTAAGCTATTAGTATATATAATTAAATCATTATAAATTAAAGGTTTAGTTGTTTTAATTATACCCTCTAAATTAAACTGAATATCCTTTATATACTTAAGAAGATAAATCTTACTATTAGTATATCCTAAAGCAAATTTATCATTTTCTAATCCGTCTATGATTATATCTACTATAAATTTAGCTTTTAATGTTTTGTTATTTATATCCTTAAGAAAATTCTCACTAAACTCTGTTTTAAATACTATCTTTTCTCTCATTATTGTTGTGATATCTCTTAGATTATATATTTCATCATTTAAATCAACATAATTTTTCTTGCCTATTATTTTTTCTATTAATTTTCTATCCAATATACCCTCCACATAATACTTCATTACCCTAATTTTAATACTATTGATATTTATTTTCAACAAAATAATATTAATACTGATATCACAATCTTTTAATTTCTTATTTATTAATTTAGTTTTTTTACTTTTTAATTAATTGATTAATATATTTAATACGTCTTCATTACCTACAAAAGCTATTTCAGATATAAATATAGACATAGTGAGACATATTCCTACAAGCATTCCAACACACATTATATCATACAATTTAACATCCCTAGTTTTTTCTATAACCTTAAGTTTAGATAAAAAAGATGTAATTAATGTAATATTAAAGTCTATTTTTACTTATATATTAATTATTACCAATAATATTACACATAAAAATGAGGATTCAAATTTGAATCCTCACTTTCTTATATACTAATATCATAAACTATATTGATATTAGTGCCTTCACTTGCTTAGTTAGCTAAATGCTTTTTACAAAATTCTTTAATTAGAAAACATTGTTTTTATTTTCTTTTCGAAAGAAGTATTATTCCAGCAAAGCTAAATAGTAATCCAAATAATACTGATACATTAAATTCAGAGCCAGTCTTTGGCAATTCATCAGATTCTTTTATATTAGATGAATCACTAAGTTGATTATTATTAGTCTTATCTTCATCTGGCTTAGAATTATTATTAGTAATTTCTTTCAATTTAGCATTATCAATAGCT
>JAHAIU010000254.1 GCA_018372555.1 Clostridium sp. | reverse complement strand
ATAATGAAATTATATTTATATACCTATTAGGCTTTTTTAAAATTCATATATGCTAGGAGTGTTATATATGAGAATTACACGCATAATAAATAATAATGTAATATGTGCAGTTAATGAAAGAAATCAGGAGAGAATTCTTTTAGGGGCAGGAATTGGATTTCAAAAGAAAAAAGGTGAAAAAGTAGATAAAAGTAAAGTAGAAAAAGAATTTTTCTTAAAATCTAAATCTGTATCAGGAAAGCTTTTCTCAATATTAACTCAAATTCCTATGGAGTATATGAGGGTTACAGAGAGTATTATAAAATATGCTAAAGAAACACTTAATGAGGAACTAAGTGAAAATATTTATTTAACATTAACAGATCATATAAGTTTTTCTATAGCAAGACAAGAAAAAGGATTACCTTTTAGTAATGCTTTATTATGGGAAATAAAAAGGTTTTATCCTAAAGAGTTTAGTATTGGTTTAAAGGCTATAGAGCTTTTAAATGAAGAGTTTAATATAACTTTACCAGAAGATGAAGCAGCTTCAATTGCAATGCATATAGTTAATGCAGAACTTGGTGGTGAAGCTATAAGGGATACTATACAAGTTACTGAATTTATTCAAAATGTATTAAATGTAATAAGATATCATTTTAAAATTGATATAGATGAAGATTCATTGTATTATAGTAGATTCTTAACTCATTTAAAGTTTTTCGCTTATAGAATACTAAGTAGTACCTTAAGTGAAGAGGGAGATGAAGACTTTGAAGAAGTCGTTAAGTTAAGATATCCAGAAGCTTATGAATGTACATTAAAGATTGCTAAGTTGATTAGAGATAAGTACAATAAGGAATTAAATTCAGATGAATTAGTTTATTTAACTGTTCATATTAAGAGAATTATTACAAGTTAGTAAAAATTGAATGAGACCTATTTAATAGGATTGTTACTGGTAGTGCAGGCAAGACCTAGAGTATTAAGAGTAGTTTATTTATAAATTGAATTTTTTATAAATTTAGTTTGTATTATAAATTTTATTTCTAATACTCTAGGTTTTTTTTATAAATTTTAATAAAGTTTTTGTAAGGAGAGATAAATTATGGATTTTAAGAAGATGGCCAATGAAATATTAAAATTAGTTGGCGGAGAAAAAAATGTGGCTAGTGTTACAAATTGTATGACTAGATTAAGATTTAATTTAAATGATGTTAGCAAGGCTAATACAGAAGCTATAAAGAAACTTGAAGGAGTTCAAGGAGTAGTAAATAAAAATGGACAATTCCAAATAATTATTGGAACAAATGTAAGTAAGGTTTGCGATGAAATACATAAGCTTGGTAACTTTGGAGAAAATTCAGCTTCAGATTCTGCAGATGAAGAAACAGGAGTTATAAATAAAGTTTTAGGTACTATTACAGCAATATTTACTCCAGTTATTCCAGCTCTTGCAGGATCAGGTATGATAAAGGCTTTATTAGCAGTATTAAAGCTTTTTGGATTAGTAGATGCAGGCACTCAAACATATGCTTATTTAAGCTTTTTAAGTGATACAGTATTCTATTTCTTACCGGTTATATTAGCTTATTCAGCTGCTAAGAGATTTAAGTGTAGTCCTTATTTAGCTGCTGTACTTGGAGCTGCACTTCTGCACCCAAGTTTTACAGCTTTAAACACTGGTGATCCAGTTGCTTTCTTTGGAATACCTGTAAGAATGATTTCTTATGGTTCAAGTGTTGTTCCTATACTTTTAATAGTATTTGCACAATCATATGTTGAAAAATTTGCAAAGAAGATATCACCTGCTTCAGTAAAAGTATTTTTAGTACCACTTATTACTTTAATAATAACTTCTTTAATAGGATTTACTGCTTTAGGACCTTTAGGTAATTATGTTGGTGAAATTCTTGCTATTGGAATGAACTTTATAAATGATAAAGCTGGATGGCTTATTCCTGTAATTATGGGTACATTTACTCCATTATTTATTATGACTGGTATGCATTATTGTTTTGCACCAATCCAACAAATTCAATATGCAACTTTAGGATATGGTACAATCTTAGGACCTGGTATGTTATCATCTAATATTGCTCAAGCAACATCAGCTTTAGTAGTTGGATTAAAAACTAAGAATAAATCATTAAAGCAATTAAGTATATCAAGTAGTACAACTGCATTTATGGGTATTACAGAACCAGCTTTATATGGTGTAAACTTTAAACTTAAAAAACCTTTATATGCATCTATGATAGGTGGAGGTATAGCTGGTCTTTATGCTGGTATTACTGGAATTAGAACATATGCATCAGCTACAGCAGGACTTGCTGCAATTCCAGTTTATATTAGTGATGATATGTCAAATGTTATAAATGCATGTATTACAATAGTTATTTCAATAGTTGCTACAACAATAGTTACTTTAATAATGGGATTTGATGATATTAAAGAAGAAAATAAAGAAGTTTCTGAAGAAAAAACTGAAACTAAAGCTAAATCAATAGTAGGAGAAATAGCTTTATCTACTCCAGTTGAAGGAGAAGTTATTCCACTATCAGAAATGAATGATGATGTATTTGCAGAAGAGCTTATGGGTAAAGGGATGGCTGTTATACCAACAGTAGGAAAAGTTTTTGCACCATTTGATTGTACAGTTGAATCTTTATTTAAAACTAATCATGCTATTGGATTAAAGGATGAAAATGGTGTAGAATTATTAATTCATATAGGAATAGATACTGTAAAATTAGAAGGTAAATATTTTAAAGCTCACATTAAACAAGGTGATGTAGTTAAAGCAGGAGATTTATTAATAGAATTTGATAAAGAAGCTATTAAAAATGCTGGATATGATATAACTACAGCAGTTATTGTTACTAATACTGCAAATTATATGGATGTATTAGGAACTGAAAAAACTTATATTAAGAATGAAGATACATTAATAAGAGTTCTTAATTAAGAAAGGAGAATTTTGATGGCGACAAGATTTAATGAAGGTTTCTTATGGGGAGGTGCTATAGCAGCTAACCAATGTGAAGGAGCTTATAATGAAGATGGAAAAGGATTATCTATTCAAGATATAATGCCAAATGGAATAGTAGGTCCAATTTCTGATGGACCAGTAGAAGAAAATTTGAAGCTTGTAGGAATAGATTTTTATCATAGATATAAGGAAGATATTAAATTATTTGCAGAAATGGGCTTTAAGACATTAAGATTTTCAATTGCATGGTCTAGAATATTTCCTAAGGGAGATGAAGAAACTCCAAATGAATTAGGATTGAAGTTTTATGATAATGTTATAGATGAATGTTCAAAATATGGTATTGAACCATTAGTGACATTATCTCATTATGAAACACCACTTCATTTAGCTAAGACTTATGATGGATGGAGAAATAGAAAACTAATAAAGTTCTTTGAGAATTATTGTAGAGTAGTTTTTGAACGTTATAAGGGTAAGGTAAAATATTGGCTTACATTTAATGAGATAAATTCTGTAATACACTTTCCATTAATGGGAGCTGGAATATTAACTCCAAAAGCAGAGTTAACTAAGCAAGATGTCTATCAAGCAGCACATCATGAATTAGTTGCAAGTGCATTAGCAGTTAAACTAGCTCATGAAATTATGCCAGATGCAAAGGTTGGATGTATGGTCCTTGGAGTAATAAATTATCCTATGACTCCACATCCAGATGATATGATAGCTTCAATGGAACGTGATCAGGATCTTATGTTCTTTACAGATATTCATGTAAGAGGTAAGTATCCAAGATATACAAAGAAGCTATTTAGGGAATTAGGTGTTAATATTCAAATGGAACCAGAAGATGAAGAAATACTAAAAAATACAGTAGACTTTATATCTTTTAGTTACTATATGAGTAAATGTACAGCTAAAGACTTATCAAAGTATGAAAAAGGAAGAGGAAATTTAACTTCAGGAGTTAAAAATCCGTATTTAGAAGAATCAGAATGGGGATGGCAAATAGATCCTCAAGGTTTAAGATATATATGTAACTATTTTTATAATCGTTATGAAAAACCATTATTTATTGTTGAAAATGGCTTAGGTGCTGTAGATGAATTAGTAGAAGTAAATGGTGAAAAAACAGTAATAGATGATTATCGTATTAAATATTTAAATGACCATTTAGTTGAACTAGGAAAAGCCATA
>JAHAIU010000253.1 GCA_018372555.1 Clostridium sp. | reverse complement strand
ATTTCTATTACATCATCTTTTGACATAAGGTAATCAACCCTCCTTAACAATGCCTTTAAGTTTTAGAAATCTTTTTATTTTTAAATCAGTACCTCTATCCTTTAATATGATAGATTCTTTAATCTCATCATCTACATCCTCTAAAACACTTATATGTTTTAAATTCTTCTGTTTCGGCATCTGAACTGTTTTAGTGCTCCCATTACTAAGAATTGCATATCTATCACTTAAATTGCCTATTACAACATATAAGTGATCTTTATCTCTTCCTCTTTTTGAAAGAACTACTTTCCCAATTAAGTCATTGTTTTGCAAACTTTTCACCTCAATGATTACCTTAGTCATAAATCTACAAGCCACCCTTTGGTATCATGCGAATTTATAACTAAGCAACACCTCTATTAAATCAGTGTTAATATTTCGGGTCCATCTGGTAAAATAACAATTGTATTTTCGTAGTGTGCAGATAAACTTCCATCCCTAGTTACTACAGTCCAATCATCATTTAAAGTTTTCACTTTATAATCCCCTGCATTAACCATAGGTTCAATGGCTAGGGCCATTCCCTTCACTAATCTCGGTCCCTTTCCAGGCTTACCGAAATTAGGTACCTCTGGATCTTCGTGTACTACTCTACCTATACCGTGTCCTACGAAATCTCGTACTACAGAGAAACCTTGTGATTCTATGTAGCTTTGTATTCCATGTGATATATCAGTAAGTCTGTTGTCAACTTTAGCATATTCTATACCTTTAAAGAAGCTTTCTTTAGTTACTTCTATTAACTTTCTAGCTTCTTCACTTATATTTCCTACACCAAAAGTTCTGGCAGCATCACCGTGAAAACCATTTAAATATGCTCCACAGTCTACACTAATTATATCTCCATCTTTTAATGCATAACCTCCTGGGATCCCATGAACTACTTGCTCGTTAACAGATATACATAGTGAAGCTGGAAAATCATATAGACCTTTAAATGAAGGCCTTGCTCCATGCTTAGTTATAAATTCTTCTGCTATTCTATCTAATTCAGCAGTAGTTATTCCTGGCCTTACTTTTTCTTCAATCAGTAGTAGTGTTTCCGCTACTATTTTACCTGCTTCCCTCATTAGGTTTATTTCTTTATCGTTTTTAATAAAAATCATTATTAAAGACTCCCTAAGATGTTACAGATACTTTCAAACACTTCGTTAATAGCTTGTGTTCCATCTACAGTTGAAAGTAAGTTTCTTTCTTTATAAAAATCAATCAGTGGTTGTGTTTGTCTCTCATACACATCAAGTCTTTCAGATACAGTTTCTTCTGTATCATCTTTTCTTTGGATTACATCACTTCCGCAAACATCACATTTCCCTTGTGCTGCTGGTGGGTTAAACTTAATATGATAGCTAGCTCCACATGATGGACATACTCTTCTTCCAGTCATTCTTTCTAGAATGAAACCAGTAGGTACTTCAATTAATAAAGCTGTATCTAATTCTTCATTTCTTGAATTTAAAAATTCTTGAAGAGCTTCAGCTTGATTAACTGTCCTTGGGAAACCATCTAATAAGTATCCATTCTTACAGTCATCTTGTTGTAACCTATCTTTTACCATATTTATAGTAACTTCATCAGGTACTAGTTGACCTTTATCGATGTGCTTCTTAGCTTCTATTCCTAAAGGAGTATTTTCAGAAATGTTCTTTCTAAATATATCTCCTGTAGAAATATGTGGTATTGAGTATCTATTACTAATTGATTTTGCCTGTGTTCCCTTACCTGCTCCAGGAGGACCTAATAATACTATCTTCACGGGCATCATCTCCATTATTAATCTATTTTAAGAATCCTTGATAGTGTCTCATTACTAATTGTGAATCTAATTGTCTTGAGAAATCAAGACCAACACCAACCATAATTAATAATGATGTACCACCAAATTGTATTCCTTGTAAACTAGTATTTGCAATTAATATTGGTAGTACTGCTAGTAAAGCTGCAAATACTCCTCCAACTAGTGATACTTTTGTAAGTACCTTTTCAAAATGCTTTTCTGTTGCTTCTCCCGGTCTTATTCCTGGTACAAAACCTGCTGATTTATGAAGATTCTCTGCCATTTCATCAGGCTTAAATGTAATTTGTGTATAGAACCAAGTAAAGAATATAGTTAATAATGCATAACATACTGGATACATCCAAGTAGTTTCATTGAATATACTATATTTACTTGTAACAACACTTTGTACCCAAGTAACATTTGGGAAGAATTCTGCAATTGTTTTAGGGAACATCATAACTGACATAGAGAATATTATCGCTATAACAGCTGACCCTATAATACTTAAAGGAATGTGAGTGCTTTGACCCTTCATCACTTTAGATCCTACTGCTTTACCAGCATATTGTACTGGAATTCTTCTTTCTGCTAATGAGAAGAATACACATAAACCTAGTAAGATAATTGCAAATGCAACAAATAATAAAATTCCTATTATAGTAATTTTCCCTTGATCCTCTAATGTAAATAATGACATTAAAGTAACAGGTAACTGAGATACTATATTTACGAATATTAATATGGATATACCATTTCCAAATCCTTTAGCTGTGATTTGGTCTCCAAGCCACATACAGAATGTTGATCCTGCTACTAACGCAACTAGAACAACTAGCATTTCTGGCCAAGCCATTCCTACTGTAGCACCCTTAGCTGCTACCATACTGTATGTTCCAAAAGCAAGAATAAATCCTATTACAATAGATAATATTCTTGTAATCTTTTGAATCTTTTTCCTTCCATCTTCACCTTCCTTTGAAAGTTGCTCTAGTGATGGAATTGCTATAGTTAATAATTGAACTATAATTGAGGCATTAATATAAGGTGTAACACTTAAAGCAAATATACTAAATTGTCTAAATGCTCCTCCTGATATTAAATCATAAAAACCAAATATTGTACCACTTGAAGCTAAACTATTTAAAACATCTGTGCGAATTCCAGGAACAGGAATATGGGTTCCTATCCTGAAAATTGCAACTAAAAATATAGTCCATAAAAATCTCTTTTTTAATTCGGGAACCTTCCAGGCATTACGTAGGGTTGATAGCATACTAAATCACCTCAACTTTTCCTCCAGCTGATTCTATCTTTTCAGCCGCTGATTTTGAGAACTTACATCCTTTAACAGTTAGGCTCTTCTCTAGTACACCATTTCCTAAAATCTTAACTCCGTCTTTTACCTTACTGATAACTCTTCTTTCAAGTAAAACTTCCGGTGTAATTTCAGTTCCATTTTCAAATATATTTAATCTGTCAACATTGATGCTAACATATTGTTTAGCAAATATATTTGTGAATCCTCTCTTAGGAAGTCTTCTATATAATGGCATTTGACCACCTTCAAATCCTGGTCTTACTCCGCCACCTGATCTAGCCTTTTGGCCTTTTTCACCTTTTCCAGCATTTCTACCTAAACCTGAACCAGTACCTCTACCAACTCTTTTAGGAGCCTTCTTACTTCCAGCTGCTGGTTTTAATTCATGAAGTTTCATTACTCAATGCACCTCCTCTTATTAAACTTCTTCTACTTTTAGTAGATAGTTAACCTTATTAATCATTCCTCTGATTTGAGGAGTTTCTTCATGTTCTACTGTCTTACCGATTTTTTTAAGTCCAAGGGCATTAGCAGTAGCAATATGGTCTTTTTTTCTTCCAATTAAACTCTTAACAAGAGTAACTTTAATTTTTGCCATTGCGATTCCCTCCTAACCTAAAATTTCTTCTACAGTTTTGCCTCTTAATCTAGCTATATCCTCAGCTGTTCTTAAGTTTGCTAAACCGTTAATAGTAGCACTTACCATATTTTTTGGATTGTTTGAACCTAATGACTTAGCTCTAACATCCTTTAATCCTGCTAATTCTAATACAGATCTTGCTGGACCTCCAGCGATAACTCCTGTACCTTCCTTAGCTGGCATTATAAGAACCTTACCAGTTCCGAATTTTCCATATATTTGATGAGGAACAGTTGTTCCAACTATAGCAACACTTACTAAGTGTTTCTTAGCGTCTTCTATTCCTTTTTTAATTGCTTCTGGGATTTCTATTGACTTACCCATTCCAACGCCTACGTGTCCGTTTTCGTCACCTACAACTACTAAAGCGCTGAATCTGAAGTTTCTACCACCCTTAACAACCTTA
>JAHAIU010000252.1 GCA_018372555.1 Clostridium sp. | reverse complement strand
TGGAAATGGAGTGGGCAAAAGCTAAAGCAAATAAAAGTACAGTTAAGGTTGATATTGTTCCTCAATTTAACGGTTCATCAAGGCCAACAAGATATATAGTTAAATATTGGATTGATGGAAAGAAAACCATAAAAATTATAGATAATTGATAGGAGACGAATTATGGAAAAAGAGTTAGATAGATTATATAATGAATTAGTAAATCACATAGTATCTATGATACCAACTGGATGGAAAAAAATATTTTTTTTAGGAGAAGTAGAAAAAAATAAATCGACTTATAATATTACATTTTATTTTGTTGATGATAATAATTTTATTCAAAGAGCTTTTGACATTCCAGATAAATACAATGTATCTGAAGAAATCTTTGATGATTTATTAATAGAAGCGAATGATATCATGATAAAAATATATGATTGCTTTATAAAAAATAATCAAAAAAATTGGGTACAAATGTATTGGAATGTAAGCGAAAAAGGTAAATTTAGTGTAGAGTTTTCATATAATGAGAATATTTTCAAAGAAATGATACCTTCATTACGAGAGATTGTTTGGGCTTATACAAAATTTAACTATATTCCGAAAGATAAGTATTCAAAGGAATTGCTTAGTGAATATATATCAAAGAATTAAGTTATTAATTTATGCTCTTACATGAGTATTTATATTATAGAAGAAGGTGGATTTAATCGTATTAATGAATTGTTTAACTAAAATAACATATAGAAGAAATGAGTTCAGGACAATGTTAGAAATTTAAATGGTAAATAAATTTATAATTGTTGGTGGAGGGGAAAATCTTAAAAATGGTATTGTTGGAGATAGGAAAATATAATTCAGGATGTCTAGTTTAATTAAATCATTTAATAAATTTAATTAAATGAAGGAGAGGTTGTATGAGCATAAGTTTTGAATATAGTTTTAAGCCAACAAATACAGAAAAAATAAGGGAGTTCGAGTTAAAATATAACATTGTTTTACCAGAAGATTATAAGAAATTTTTACTAGAAAACAATGGTGGAAAACCAAATATCAGAAGATTTCAGACAGCAGATGGAATTCATACATCGTCGTTAATGTTATTATTTCCATTATCTGCAGAAAAGGAACCTAATTTGGTTAATATTTATAAAGAATTTAATATGGAAGGACTAATTCACTCGGATTTCTTGGCAATAGGAGCTGATCCTATGGAAAATAAAATATGTATTTGTATTAAAGGAAATAATATAGGCTCAATTTATTATTGGAGTCTAGATATGGAAGAATTTAATGAAGATGAGTATGTTCCTTCGTATAAGTATATGAGTTTAGTTGCAAAAAATTTCAATGACTTTATTAATGGATTGTTTGTACCAGAGGATTAATATAATTTTGGTTTAGTATTATTTAATGCACATTAGAGTGAAGCTTAGCAAATTTACTAAGTAAGGTTTTAGTGAAGATATATTCTTCGCTAAGATCTTTTTTATTTTGATAAAAGGAAAATGGCATTTAAGAATATGCAAAATGGACCTAAAACAGTGGTACTTGGAAGTAATTTAGGTAATGTTGATGATGCCTTGAAGAGATTTGGTAAGGAATTTAAGGATGTTAAAAATACGTCAAAATTAGAACCTAAACGAATGAATAATGCAATAGACGTTCCTGAATTTAATTCAATGAGAATGAAAAGTGCCTCTGAGCTCGCTGATGAACAAAGAAAAATTATGATGAAGATAAGAGAACAAGTTCCAGCGCCTAACAGTGATACAACATTACAAAAAGTAATTGATGGTGGAAAAATAGATAATTATATAAAAGATGATGATCCATGGAATACAGTAGGTGGATTTATAACTAAAGCTCAAGATACTAAAGAGTTAAATAAATTACAAGAGGTTTATGATGGGCTAGCGTTAGGGTATGAAAATACTCCATTTAATGTAGGGGTAGATAAGGATTATGGTGTAATAAGATTTAAAACTGATGCGGTAGACAAAATAGATATACCATATGGACCAACTATGGAGCGAGTAGGTGCGAAAGCACCAGCTGGTGGATTTGATACATCACCAGATCCATTTACAGGGCATGGATTTACTAAGGACATGAATGATAATATTATTCCTGAATATACAATGCAATATCTGAAGCCTAATGAAGGTGCGGAATTGTACAGGGTAAATAGTGAAACAGGAATTGAAGAATTAATTGCCAAGTATGTAGATGGTAAGTTCGTAAAAATAAAATAAATTGAGAGGAATTAGTTATGTTATTAGGTAAATATACATTATATATGGGAAAGCAGTATGAAGTTATTGATTATGACAAAAAGAATAAAATTATTAAACTGAAATCGGATGAAAGTAAGATAGGATGTAAAATTATAGAAAGAAAGGATGTTGGAGAGATATACTATATACAGACTAATTGCTTTTATAAAGGATATAAGTTTCAAGTTATAGCAGAAAAAGATGCTAGTATACTGATTTATACTAGCAACAATGAAGTGGGGGCTAAGTTAAATATGGAATTCATAGAACGTTCAGTATATCATAAATGGATAAAAAAGAATGAGGCGGATAGAATAGTTGAAGATAAAAATATATTAAGCTTATAAAAGTTTACTTTACTGTTAATTGAAATTATAAAGGTTAGGTATAAAAATGTATAATGATAATGTTAGAAATAGAATTATAGAAATAAGTAAAAAACATGAATCCTTACAGAATTTATTACAAATGTTGTCAAGGGAAGCAATTATATATTATTGTGCATGTAATTCTGAAAAGTCACCGGTTAAAATTATGTTGAATAAAAATGAATATACAGTAATAGCTACTAGTAAAGAGGTACTAACTGAAGCTAAGCAATATTTAGATATTAATAATATTATTGAAATTGATGCAATAAGTATAATTAGGAGTATATTAAGGACAGAAAATAAAGGAGCTATAATTAATTTAGGAGATGAATCTCAGTTAATTCTAGATACAGATATGTTAAAACTTCTATATAGGGAAATTGTAGTAATGGATTTATATATGAAAGGAGGAGCATATGTCATACAAAATGATAAAGATTATCTTTTGGTAGAATCTAAAGGAAAGAAGCTTTTTAATATAGTATTGACGGAAGATGATGGTAAAGAATTAAAAGAGCTGTTAAATCAAAAAGGAAATGTAATCTTTAAATGCTGGAAAGAAATTCTTCCTTATTTTGTGGCAACTAAATGTGTAGCATTGATTTATAATTTTAGCAAGAAGGATATGGTTTATGTTGGAGAACCATATTTAGGATGGCTTTATGATAGTCCATTTCAGTAACTTACGATAATTTAGTAACTATTTAATTATAAGAAGCAAATATTAAAAGATGTATAAAATTTAAAAAAGCTATAATGATGTGATATTTAGGGATTATTGTTATGTATATAAACTTTTATACAGCCCAAATAAAAGATACTATGGATGATATTAAAGATATAACAGATTTTGAGTTATTGCATATAATAGCAGGAAATTATAACTGTGGTAATGGTTTTGAGATTCCCTATAATATAATAAATAATAGCAATTGTGACTTAGGAACTGCATTAATTATTTTCTTTGACGATGATGGACATAGAATTTTAGAAAATAGAGAAGAATTAAAAAATCTTAATTTAAAGCAAAGAATATTAAGTTTATACCACCATTAACGAAGATTCAAAGTTTTAAATTGAAAAAGAATAATCCAGATATAAGTATGATTTTTAAATAAGTCTATATGAATTTAGGGAGTTGAATTCAATGACAATCTACGACGATTCTAGGCAGTAGGTTATAAGAACTTTCTAGTAGAGAGTAACTAAGAGGTAGAAATAATTATTAAAATTTATTATGAAAGAAATAGCAGAGAAAGATCTGAGTTAGGAGATAATATTTATTTCAAGCAGAAGGATGTATATGTAACAGAATATGTAGCATGTAAATATCAAGATGAAATAATATATAAGTATAAGCTTTGCAGAAAAAAATGGAGTATGGCAGACTAAAATATATAATTC
Organism: Clostridium sp.; assembly: GCA_018372555.1. Taxonomy (GTDB): domain Bacteria; phylum Bacillota; class Clostridia; order Clostridiales; family Clostridiaceae; genus Clostridium. The sequence continues at coordinate 188 of JAHAIU010000252.1, read as the reverse complement.
TCTAATATCTGGAGCTTCCATTGAGGGAAAAGTATTAGCTACTCAAGGAGAAGAAGTGAAGCTTAAACTTGATATTGACAAATATCAAAGTGAAAGTGAAGCAGCATGGTTTAAGTATGCACCACCAACAGGAAATACTATGTATAGTATGCCTATAGTTGGAACAAGTGCAAAGTTATATTTTTCAG
>JAHAIU010000251.1 GCA_018372555.1 Clostridium sp. | reverse complement strand
TAATTCTACCCCTTCCATTACAGATAGTATTGGTAAATATGCCTTTTTAGCTATAGAACCAAGCCCAATAATAGCAATTTTCATATATAACCTCCAATAGTTCTTTATTTTATATAATTATAGTATATTTTACCAATAATTAAAATTTAAAAAATGTAAAATATCACTTTATACTATCTTTTTTAAGTTATTACTTCTATTAACTACTCTCTCATTTGCTTTACTTTCAATTATTTCTCTTGAATCTCTAAAATTCAACTACAAATTTAGATAATGAATCTGCTAATTTCTTTAGGTTCTTAAAATTTATACTTTCTGGTCCTGCCATATCTTCTGTTAAACCATCTATTCCTTGTTGTGATATATGAATATTAGGAAGATTATTTTGCTCAAAATGTACGTAGTCGCTAACTCCATCTCCTGTTTTCATATAGTACTTTACCTTTTCACTTGATATACTATCTTCAAAATCAACCTTATCTTCTGTAAATCTTTCCTTTATTGAATCATATAATTCACTTGAATCTTCAACTCTACTTATATTTTTAAGTGCTAATGCTCCTGCTTTTTTAGAACCCACACAATCGATATTTATATTATATATCTTTTGATACATTGGTATTAAAGCTGGAACTAAGGCTTCACTACCCTTTAGATCTCTTTCTTCTCCGTTAACTAGAGAAAAAATCACATCTTTGTTAGGTATATCATCAATTAACTTTTCAGCTATTTCTATAGCCACAGCTACTCCAGATGAATTATCTAAACTTCCTGAGTAAGCATCAAAATGTGCAGTTATCACTATTGCCTCTTTATTATTTTCACCACTTACTTTTCCAACTATGTTATATAATTCTAATCCTCTTATTATTTTCTGGCGATAAGAATCCTCAAAAACAGTTTCTAAACCTAACTCTGCAAATATATCTTCTAAATATTTGGTAGTCTTATCATTTTCTTCAGTTAGTATCTCTCTAGGTGAATATTCCTCTGTAGCAAGTGTGGTAATAATGTCTTCTATATTTTTATAATCCACTGAATATCGTTTTATTATTATAGATAATACAAAGATAATTGCTATTACAATAATAGAAACAAATGACCCCATCTTTAATTTCTTCATTTTAAGCGCCTCCTTTAATTAATTTTGCAGTTAATTTTCACTAAATTTACAGTACATAAACTTAATAGAATTTCAAAATATAATTTATAGTATATTTTCTAATGTAATAATATTAAATATTTACATAATATATTCATATTTCATTAAATATTTCTATAATTAAAAAGTATTATATAATTATCTAGCAAATATAAAACACTCCAATTACCATACTACTGGTTCATGGAGTGTCCTATAGTCTTATTTAAAGGAGTTTAAATTACTTAAACTCTCTCTGAAGTTCTTATTTTATTAAACTGGCCCTTAATTTAAAGTTATTAATTCTTAATTTAACTCTTAATGCAGCAAATCCATTTTTATCCAATAGCTACCATTTAGTCCAAAGTTTTACCCTATCTGAGAATAACTTAAAGATAGTTTTTGCAAACTTAACAAATAAATCAACAACATGCTTAGACTACCAATCCACCATATTTATCATATAACTCTACAGGTACATCAACATAAAAATCCTTCCTTAAACTTCATTTAAAACTATTTTTTAATTTCTTTGTAGATAGTTAAATAAAGCTCCTAATAAATTTGCATCATTTCTAAACATACATTTTGCTATTTTAGGTCTTATAGTAGCTACTTTTATCTTACTCATAATTAAATCTATCTTTTCATTTATTCTCTCTATAAAATCTTCTCTATTACTTATGGCTCCTCCAATAATTATTTTTTCAGGGTCATAAATATATTGTAAGTTAAAAATCCCCAAAGCATTATTAAAATAGAACTCATCTATTGCTTTTATAGCATCTTCATCTCCTGCTTCAGCCATTTCAAAAGCCTTTTTCCCATCAATTTCACTTTTATCAATTCCTTTAGCCTCTGCAATTCTTCTTCCTATAGAACTTGTTGCGCCTAAATTGCTCCAAGTTTTAAAGGTTAAGTCATCTTCTTTACCTTCAGTTTCTAAAACTGCGATTCCAAATTCTCCTCCAAATAAGTGTTTTCCTTTATGTATCTTCTTGTCCTTAATTACAGCTCCACCAATTCCTGTACCACATACAATAAATAATACATCGCTATTATACTTAGCTGCTCCAAGCCAAACTTCTCCTAAAGCAGCACAATTAGCATCATTTTCTATTTCTAGTTTAAGTCCCAAATCTTCTCCAAATATCTTCTTAAAATTATGATCATTAATACACGGTAATGCACTGCTTCCACTTATGGAACCCATTTCACTATTTACTGCACCTGGTGCACTTATTGCTACTCCATCTATATTATATTCCTCTTTTGCTTTTTCAATTTCTCCTATAAGCAAGGCCTTAAATTTCTCAAAATCATTAGCCTCAGCTCTAATGGAATCCTTCTTAATTATTTCACTATTTTCTTTTATTATAGCAACCTTAGTGCTACTTCCTCCAATATCAAATACAATATAATTTTTCATAATCTTAACCCATACCCCCTATATATTCTCTTTATTTAATAATTATATCAAATAGTTATTTAAATTATATACCATATTCCAAAAATTGTTAACTTCTGTATTAATCTTAAGTTGTCTAAATGTAAAAAGATAGACTATTCTGCTTAGGTCTCCATTTTACTTAGGAGTTCCCTATAAAAAACAGTCTATCTTCATTTAATAATTAATATTTAATTAAAAGCTTATATTCCTTTTAATTTATGTCTGATTAACTTTTCACCTTAATTTAGAAATACTTAACTGTAAGTTCTAAAATTATTTTTCTATAAACTATACTATGGGATAACTTTTCAATACTTTTAATTCACCAGTAATAGCATATTCTCCTAAGGTTGCTGGCATTAAGATACTATCTCCCATTTTAATTTCTTCAGAGTATTCATTTCCATTTCTATCTATTCCTTTAATATGTCCATAACCTTCTACACAAGTGTACATATCAAAGTTTTCCTCATTACCTTTATCTTTATATTCCTTAGTTATTGATAATTTTTCAATTCCAAAGTATTCATTTTTGCATAATAAACTATAACTATATCCATCAAATTCTACTTCTTCTCTTTTACTTAAATTCTCACATTTAAGATCAAAATTGATAACATCAAGTGCCTTTTCAACATGTATTTCTCTAGGTCTTCCATAGTCATAAACCCTGTAAGTTACATCACTATTTTGTTGTATTTCTGCTATAATTACTCCTTCACAAATAGCATGTACAAGACCACTATTTATTAAGAAACAATCACCTTTTTTTACTTCTATTTTATTTAAACATTCTTCTACAGTATTATTTTTTATTGCTTCTTCAAACTGTTCCTTAGTACAGTTCTTAGTTCCAACTATTAATGAAGCACCTGGCTTAGCATCCATAACATACCAAGCTTCTGTCTTTCCATAATCCCCTTCATATTTAGCTGCATATTCATCCCCTGGATGAACTTGAACTGAAAGCTTTTCTTTAGAATTTATCAATTTAATTAAAAGTGGAAATTTTTCCATGCTTACTTTATTACCTAATAAATCTATTCCATGCTTTTCAATTAACTTATCAAAGGACATACCTTTAAATTCTCCATTTGCAACTATACCTGTACCATTAGGATGGCAAGCTATATCCCAAGTTTCTCCTATTTCTCCTTCTGGCATATTGCTTCTAAAAGATTCAAAATCTCTTCCTCCCCATATCTTTTCATAATACAAGTTTTCAAACCTTATTGGATACATTATTTTTTTCCTCCCTTAGTTAATTTCTATTTTCCTATGTAAAAACAGCCTTACGCTTCTTATAATATTTAAAAGATTCTTTTTAATATTAAAGAAATTACAAAGTAAAAATTTCAGTAATTCTATAAAAAAATTCTCAATTTCACTTATATTATATATTATAGCTATTATGCTTATTTTTCCAACACTTTCTTTAAATAAACAGCAATTCATATCAAAAAAATACAAAACAATAAATTTATACAACCTTTATGTAATTCAATACTCTTATTTTATTACATTCTTAAATTTATAAAATATAATCTTCTATACAATGAGCTACAGATGTAACAATATAATTGGCATGATTTTTTAATTCCTTTTCTACATAGTCAAAGGTAAAAGAGTTTTCCGTAACATCAAACATACTTACATCATTCCAAGAGTCACCAATAGTATATA
>JAHAIU010000250.1 GCA_018372555.1 Clostridium sp. | reverse complement strand
GCTTCCATTTTCCTCAATTTGTTTTATTAGTGCTTCATATACTAATTCAAACTCCATACCATCACCCATAGCTTGCTTTAGCATATCTTTGCTTATTGTTAAAGTTAACATGTCCTCTACCTTAGAAATCTTCATCTTTTTCCTCCATAAATATTATCACTTGTTTTTATATTATATAATGAAGTTGCCCTATCACAATCAGCCCAAATTAAGAATTAAAAATGAAGAATTATTGATGTAATTCTTACAGAATTACTTTCTCCATTCTTAATTCTACATTGTGCTAAAGCACGCTTCTTCTTTCACCTTAAATTCTAAATATGCATAATCTTCATAGTTTACTTTTTTATAATAGCTCTTGCTTAATACTAATATTTTATAGTCTCCTTGAGAAAACGGGAAAAATGTATAGTAGTTTTTTCTACTGTAAGCTTGTACTCTAACCCAATTTCCTTTTTCCATAATATAAAATTCGTAACATACTTCCTTACCACCTTCACTACTAACTTCAAAAGTAGTTTCCTTGCCTTCAATAATATTATCTGAATTTAAGGTAATTTTAGTATTAGTTACTGGTGTAGCCTCATTTACATAAATAATAGCTTCCTTTTTAGTATCAAATTCATCTTTACATAAAATATTTTTAGCATAAATTTCAAAAGTATATTTTCCTGGGCATTTAGGCTTAACCTTTAATGTTTTACTCTTTATATACCCTGTATCTTCAACTTCATGTCCATTTATTTTAGTAATATATCTTAATAATACATTTTTAGTGTTTTGAGCTATTGTTTCAATTTCTATAGTATCTCCTACTAAATAAAATTCATTTTGAGATAATAATACATAATCTATCTCAGCTTCTTGGTAATCCTTAACCTTTAAAAATAAATATTCATGAGCATCATAGTCTCTAAGAGAATACTTATCTAAGACTCTAACTTCAACTTCATACTCTCCGCATTCTTCTGGAGTAAAGTTTACCCAGTTCATTGCTCCATATTTACTTCTTTCTTTTTCTTTTCCATCTTTATAGACGATAAAAGAATATTTTAATTCAGTTCCACCTTCAGCCTTAACCTTTAAATTAATAGGTTCACCTTTTATGCAACCTCTTGTTTTACTAGCAGTAATATCTAATATATTAACAGGCTTCTCACCTTTCTTATCGACATTAAAAATTATTTCTTTAATATCTTCATATTCTCCAGTGTAAGACATATCTTTAACTAAGACTTTAATCTTATATTCTCCTTCTGATTTAGTTTCCCAGTTAAATATTTTAGATCTAATATATCCTGTATCCTCAGCTACAGTTCCTTCAACTATATATCTATATAAAACTTCATTTCCACCTTGAACTTTAGTTTTAAAAGCTACAGTATTTCCGCATAACTGTGGTGAACTAAGCTCTGAAGAAAAACTCCTTATTTTAATTTCCTCATAAGGCTTAACATAATAAATCATTGCAGCCCTATCATCATAAGGCTTGTTAGAGAAGATATCCCTTACATAACATAGAAGCTTGTACTTTCCTTTTTCTTTTTCATAAAAAGATATACTACTCTTAGTTGAATAATCTTGAATACAAGTAGTTTTACCATTTTTATCAATTCTTAAGAACTTATACAAAATAGTTCTTGAGCTTTCAAGATTTACACCAACTTTAAAGACAAGTTCCTCACCTATTAATAATTTATCACTTAAACATTCAAAAGAAGTCACTTCAATCTTAGGCTTTTCATTAACCTTAAACTTTACAGTTGTAAAATCATCAACATTGTTAGCTGAAGAAGGCCTCTTACATTCAATTAAAACTTCCCCATCCATAGCCTTGTTAGTAGTATAGGTAAATTTATTTTCAGTAGTATAATCTCTTAATGGCTCCCAACCTTGACTTCCTCTAATCCAAAACCTATATAATACTATTTCTTCTTCTGACGTTAGTACGTCTAAATTTATTTTCTCTCCTAAAGTTAGAGAAGTTTTATCTATAATAACATCTTTAATTAACCTCATATTATTATTGTTAACTTCTTTACCCTCCTCTTTATTAGATGCTTCTACATCATCTACAATCTTAAATTCACTTCTTATAGAAGTAACCTTTCCACTAGAATCTTGTATATTGACCATTATCATATAAGAACCTATGCTTTCTGGCTTCCATTCACATTCCTTACTAATAGAAAAATCTTTTATTGTAACCCAGCTCCATCTTCTATCACAAGGATATCCTATAAAAAATTTATACTCATAACCATTCTCATAATTGCTTATAACTTTTACCTTGATTTCTTCCCCTAATAAAGCTGGACTTTCTTTATCAAAAATTAATTCAAATTCATTCATACCCTCACACCCTATTTCAAATATTCCCTAACAATATTATACAGTTAACATAATAAAATATAAAACGAAATTTGTCATACATATAAAAAAATAAGAATAAACCGTCTTCTATATTTCTACAGCTTATTCTCTTAAGTTACATTCTATTATCTTTTCTAAGGTAGTCTTAAGTCTAATATCATCATCTTTTGTCCTTTTTCTAGGATTATTAGTTCTTCCACCCGCTTTTCTTATCTTTTGAGAAATATGTCTTTCTTCTAATAATCTATCAATATTCTCATCAGTATAATTATATCCCTTAGGATTAATAACAAAAGCTCCTTTTCCAAGACAAATAGCTGCAACACCATAATCCTGACTAATAATAATATCATTTTTAATACAAGTATTAACTACATACATATCTACACTTTGAAATCCAGAGTCTACTATCTTTACTTCTCCATAATCTAAAGCTATATAATGGTTTATATCACAATATACTATTAAATCTAGATTATAAGACTTTGCTATTTTTTCAATAATGGAGATACCTGGACAGGCATCTCCATCTACTATTATTCTCACTATTTTAATTTAGCTTCTAATTCTGCTTTTAATTCTTCATATCCAGGCTTTCCAAGTAAAGCAAACATATTTTTCTTGTAAGCTTCAACTCCTGGTTGATCAAATGGATTAACTCCTAAAAGATATCCGCTTATAGCACAAGCTTTTTCAAAGAAGTAAACCATTTGTCCAAAGTAGTAAGCACTAAGTTCTGGAATATTTAATACGATATTTGGAACTCCACCATCATTATGAGCTAATAATGTACCATTAAATGCTTGCTTATTAACAAAATCTATAGTCTTTCCGGCTAAGAAATTTAATCCATCTAAATCTCCTTCAGCTTTTTCAATAACTACTTCTCTCTTTGCTTTTTCTACATTTAATACAGTTTCAAATATAGTTCTTCTTCCTTCTTGGATGTATTGTCCCATTGAGTGTAAGTCAGTTGAAAAATCAACAGCAGCTGGGAATATACCCTTTTGATCCTTACCTTCTGATTCTCCAAATAATTGCTTCCACCATTCATTAAAGTAATGTAAACCTGGTTCATAGTTAACTAATATTTCTATTTCTTTTCCCTTGTTATATAATACGTTTCTCATTGCAGCATATTTATAACAATCATTGTTTTTGAAGTCATCTGTTGCATAAGCTTCCCTTGCATCAGCAGCTCCTTGCATCATTTCATCTATATTAATTCCAGCTACAGCTATTGGTAATAATCCAACAGCAGTTAAAACTGAGAATCTTCCACCTACATCATCAGGTATAACGAAACTTTCATATCCCATTTCGTCTGCTAGTGATTTTAAAGCACCTCTGCTCTTATCAGTAGTTGCAAATATTCTTTCTTTTGCACCTTCTACTCCATATTTCTTTTCCATATAATCTTTAAATACTCTAAATGCAATAGCAGGTTCTGTTGTAGTACCTGATTTAGATATTACATTAACACTTATATCTATTCCTTCAATTGCATCTAAAAGGTCTGCTAAATATGTTGAACTAATATTGTTTCCAACAAAAAATACCTTTGGTGTATTTCTCTTATTATTTCCAAGAACATTGTAGAAATTGCTGTTTAGCATTTCAATTGCAGCTCTAGGTCCTAAATAAGAACCACCAATACCAATAACTATTAGTGCTTCTGAGTTTCCTTTAATCTTTTCTGCAGCTTTCTTTATTCTGTCAAACTCTTCTTTATCGTAATTTACAGGTAAGTCTAACCAACCTAAAAAGTCATTTCCTGCACCAGTCTTGTTTGTAAGAGTTTCATGCGCACCCTTAACCATTAATTCCATGTAATTTAATTCTTGTTCTATCTTTACATAAGGTTCTACCTTAGATAAATCTAGCTTTAATCCTTTATTCATTGTTCAACCTCCGTATCTTCTG
>JAHAIU010000005.1 GCA_018372555.1 Clostridium sp. | reverse complement strand
AGCACAACTAGGTACTACTGATATGAAATTACCTATACAATATGCAATTAACAAAAAGGTAAGAAAAGATGCTGTGTGTGATAGTTTAAACTTTTATGAACTTGGAAGTTTAACTTTTGAGAAACCTGATTTAGACACCTTTAAATGTTTAAAACTTGCTTATAAGGTTGGAAAAGAAGGTATGCTTTCACCTTGTATTTTAAATGCAGCTAATGAAGAAGCTGTTGCCTTACTTTTAGAGAAAAAAATAAAGTTCTTAGATATAGCTGAATTAATTGAAGAAGCTTTAGAAGTATTTAAAGAAGAAAAAACCAAGGAAGTAACTATTGAAAATGTAATAAGATTAGATTCAGAGGTTAGAAAATATATAAGGCAAAAGTTGAATTAGGAGGAAGGTATATTGTATATAATTTATGCGCTATTAGGATTTAGTTTACTTATTATAGTTCATGAGCTTGGTCACTTTATAATGGCAAAAGTTAATGGGATAAGGGTTGAGGAGTTTGCTATAGGGATGGGCCCTAAGATTGTCTCTATAAATGGAAAAGAAACTAAATATTCAATAGGTTTGTTTCCTATTGGAGGATATGTTAAAATGTTAGGGGAGGAAGAGGAAAGTAGTGATGATAAAAGTTTTTCATCTAAGTCTCCATTAAGACGTATTAGCGTTATTATTGCTGGTGCAACAATGAACTTTTTATTTGCTATTTTAATCTTTACAGTAATTTTAAATAAATTTGGATATAGTTTGCCTAAGGTAGCTAGTTTAATAGATGATATGCCAGCAGCTGCTGCTGGGCTTCAAGAAGGAGATAAATTCTTAAAAGTTAATGGTAGCAGAGTTTTTTCAGCAGATGATTTATTTATAGGTATTAACTTAGCTAAGGATGAGCCTATTAATTTCTTAATAGAAAGAAATGGGGAGAAAAAAGAAGTTATAATAACTCCTAAGTTAGTTGAAGAAAATGGGGTAGAACAATATATGATTGGCTTTGGGTTTGAAAGGGTAACAAATCCTGGAATACTTCAAAGTTTTAAACAAAGTTTTAATCAGACAGCTTCAGCTGTAAGTCAAACTTACAAAGGGCTTAAAATGATGATTACAGGTAAGGTTAATTTTAAAACTGATGTAGGGGGACCTGTATCTATTATAAGAATGTCAAGTGAAGCTGCAAAAAATGGTGTATGGAATCTTATGAACTTTATTGCATTTATAAGCATAAATTTAGCTGTATTTAATATGTTACCATTCCCAGCCTTAGATGGTGGTTGGACAGTTATATTATTAATAGAGTTAATTACAAGAAGAAAGGTGCCAGAAAAAATAGTTGGTGCAATGAATTATGTTGGACTTATGCTTTTATTTGGACTTATGATTTTAGTGACTATAAAGGATATATTATTCCCAATACAGTTTTAGGAGAGGAAAATAATATGGAAAGAAGAAAAACAAGAAAAGTCAAGGTTGGAACTTGTTATGTTGGTGGAGATGCACCAGTTTCAATTCAATCAATGACTAATACTGATACTAGAGATGTTGAAGCTACGCTAGCTCAAATTAATACATTATATAATGCAGGATGTGAAATAATAAGATGTGCTGTTCCTGATATGAAGGCAGCAGAAGCTTTAAAGGGAATATGTGAAAAGTCACCAATTCCTGTAGTTGCAGATATACATTTTGATTATAAATTAGCTTTAGCTGCTATTGAAAATGGAGTTTCTGCTTTAAGAATTAATCCGGGAAATATTGGAAAAGTTGATAAGGTAAGAATAGTAGCAGAAGCTGCTAAGGCTAAAAATTTACCGATAAGAATTGGAGTAAATTCTGGTTCTTTAGAAAAAGATATATTGGAAAGAGATGGTAAGCCAACTGCTAAGGGCTTAGTTGAATCAGCATTAAGACATGTAAAAATATTAGAGGAATTAGAGTTTTATGATATAGTAGTGTCTATTAAATCTTCTGATGTTGCTATGATGATAGATGCATATAGATTAATGAGTGAAAGCTGTGATTATCCACTTCATTTAGGAGTTACTGAATCTGGAACTCCTTTTAGAGGAACTATAAAGTCAAGTATAGGACTTGGAACTCTTTTAGCAGAGGGGATAGGTGATACTGTAAGAGTATCATTAACTAGTGATCCTATTGAAGAAATTAAAGTTGCAAAAGAAATTTTAAAGGCTTTAAAACTTAGAAAAAGTGGATTACAATTTATATCATGTCCTACGTGTGGCAGAACACAAATAAACTTAATTAAAATAGCTGAAGAAGTTGAAAAAAGACTTGAAAATATAAATAAAAACCTAAAGGTTGCTGTAATGGGATGTGCAGTAAATGGCCCTGGAGAAGCAAGAGAAGCTGATATTGGAATAGCTGGAGGAAACGGTGAGGGTCTAATATTTAAAAAAGGTGTTATATATAAAAAGGTTAAAGAAGCAGAATTAGTTGAAGAGCTAATGAAAGAAATAGAAAATATGTAATTTTAATAATTGGCAATGGATAATTAAACTTAAGGTATTCCTTAAGAAAGTTTTACATTGTCAATTCTTTTGTTTAATATAATTTTGTCCACTAAATATCCATTTAAAGGTGGTGTTTTTGTTGAGTGAAGATGTTTTAAAGCTTATTAAGAAGGAAATTAATAAGGATGAAGAGTTAGAAGATAAAGAAATAAATATTATAAAATTTCAATTCTTAAAGAAAAGCAATGTTCTTAAAGTAGTTTTAAGAGGTAAGAATAGTCTTAATGAAGTTGAAGAAGAAAAAATTAAAAAGGCTATTAAGAAAATAATTAATGTAGATATTGATATAGAAATATTATTTTATAGGGATATATCTACTCTTTCTTTAAAAGAGGCTGTTGAAAATCATTGGCTTGAAATAGTAGGAGATATTATTAAAACTGTGCCTTTATCTAAGCCTATATTAGTAAATGGAGTAAAAAGTGTAGAGGGTAGTAATATAGTTATTTCAAGTGGATATGAAAAATTAAATGAACATTTAAGAACTAAAGATGTTCCAGGTATAATATCTTCTAATATAAGAAATATTTTTGATATTAAAAGTAATATTATATTTAAATATGATGAAAGCTTAGAAAAGGGAGATAGCAATGAAGAAAAGCTTCAAAAGGAAAAAGAAGTATTAAAAGAAATATTTAGTGGTAGAAATATTAAAAGTGAAGTTATGTCTTCAAATGAAAAATCTGAAGAGAAAAAATCAGATAAACAATCTAAACAAAATAAACCTTATGAAAAGCGCGAATTTAAAAGAGAAGCTAAAAGTGAAAATAGCATCTTAGGTAGAAATATTAGTATAGAAGCAACTCCTATTAAGGAAATTGATGAAACTACAGGCGTAGTTGCAATATTAGGGGAAGTATTTAAGAAGGAAATTGTTGAAACTAAGACTGGGAAAATTATATTAACATTCTTTATTACTGATTATACTAGCTCAATAACAGTAAAATGCTTCTTAAAGCCTCAAGAAACAGAGGAAGTATTAGAAGCAGTAAAGCCAGGCTTATATTGTAAGGTAAAAGGTGAGGCTGTTTATGATACTTATGCTAGAGAAGTAGTAATTATGGGTAGAGATATCTTAAGAATGAAGAAGATAGAAAGAATGGATGGGGCAGAAGAAAAGAGAGTTGAACTTCATTGTCATACTACAATGAGTGCTATGGATGGTGTTACTTCAGTAACTAAGCTTGTAGAAAGAGCAGCTAAATGGGGGCATAAAGCTATTGCAGTAACTGACCATGGTGTAGTTCAAGCCTTTCCAGATGCACAAATTGCTGCAAAAAAGAATAAGATTAAAGTTCTTTATGGAGTTGAAGGGTATTTAGTTAATGACGGTATACCTATAGCATTAAATGATAAAAATGAAAACTTTGATGATGAATTTATAATTTTTGATATAGAAACTACCGGTTTTTCTGCTATTAATGATAAAATTATTGAAATTGGAGCAGTTAAAATTAAAAATAGAGAAATAATAGATACTTTTAGTGAATTTGTTTATCCTAAATGTAGGATTCCTTATAAAATAACTGAACTTACTGGAATTACAGATGAGATGGTTAGAGATGCAGATCCTATTGAGGATGTATTACCTAAGTTTATGGAATTTATAAATGGTTCTGCAGTAGTAGCTCATAATGCTGCTTTTGATACAGGATTTATTAAGAAAAATTGTAGAGATCTAGGCCTTGAATTTAATTCTACTATAATAGATACTGTTCCTTTAGCTAGATTCTTATATCCTGAGCTTAAAAGAGTAAAATTAAATCTTGTAGCTAAACATTTAGGTGTTTCTCTTGAAAATCACCATAGAGCAGTTGATGATGCAAAGGCTACAGTAGATATATTTTTAATCTTTATAAAAAAGATGGTTGAAGAATTAAATATTAATAATATAAGAGAGTTAAATTCAGAATATCTAGAAAAAATGGATATAAAGAAAGAAAAGACCTTCCATATTATTATATTTGCAAAAAATCAGGAAGGGATGAAAACTTTATATAAGCTAATATCTGAATCTCACTTAGACAACTTCTTTAAGAATCCTAGAATTAGAAAAAGTAAGCTTATGGAAGTTAGAGAAAATCTAATAATTGGCTCTGCTTGTGAAGCTGGAGAAGTATATAGAGCTGTATTAGATGGTAGAAATGATGAAGAGCTTAAAGAAATAATGAAGTTCTACGATTATTTAGAAATTCAGCCAATAGAAAATAATGAATATTTAATAGATAAAGGTAATGTACGTGGCATTGAAGAGTTACAATCTTTAAATAAGAAAATATATAAACTTGGAAAAGAGCTAAATAAGCTTGTTGTTGCAACTGGTGATGTTCACTTCTTAGAACCACAAGATGAGGCTTTTAGAAGAATAATAATGGCGGGAAAAGGATTTTCAGATTCTGATAAACAACCACCTCTTTATTTAAAGACTACAGAAGAAATGCTTAAGGATTTTGCATACCTAGGTAATGAGGCTTCAAGGGAAGTAGTAATTCAAAATCCAAACTTAATAGCAGATGCCATAGAAGTTTTAAAACCTATTCCAGATGAGACATATCCTCCTAAGATTGAAGGAGCTGACGATGAAATAAGAGAAATGACTATGAATAAGGTTCACTCAATATATGGTGACCCATTGCCAGAAGTAGTTCAAAAAAGGCTTGATAAGGAATTAAACTCTATTATTAATAATGGTTATGCAGTTCTTTATCTAATTGCTCAAAAGTTAGTTGCAAAATCTATAGCAGATGGATATCTAGTTGGATCTAGAGGATCTGTTGGTTCCTCTTTTGTAGCAACAATGTCAAATATTACTGAGGTTAATGGGCTTCCGCCTCATTATGTATGTCCAAATTGCAAAAAGTCTGAGTTTTTCTTAGATGGTTCTGTAAGTTCAGGAGCTGACTTAGAAGATAAAAAATGTCCAGATTGTGGTGCTGAATATATTAAAGATGGTCATGATATACCTTTTGAAACATTCCTAGGATTTGAAGGAGATAAAGAGCCTGATATAGACCTTAACTTCTCTGGAGATAACCAAGGGGAAATTCATAAATATACTGAAGTATTATTTGGTAAAGGCTATGTATTTAAGGCAGGTACAATAGGTACTGTTGCAGAAAAAACTGCTTATGGATATGTTAGAAAATACTTAGATGAAAGAGGTATTAGAGCATCTAATGCTGAAATAGAAAGATTAACTATTGGTTGTACTGGAATAAAAAGAACTACTGGTCAGCATCCAGGAGGTATAATGGTTGTACCTAGTGATAATGAAATATATAACTTTACTCCAATACAAAGACCAGCAGATGATGCAACTTCAGATGTAACTACCACCCATTTTGATTATCACTCTATTTCAGGTAGATTATTAAAATTAGATATACTGGGACACGACGATCCTACTATGATTAGAATGCTTCAAGATTTAACAGGTGTAGATCCAAAGACTATTCCTTTAAATGATAAAAAGGTTATATCTTTATTTACATCTCCTGAGGCTTTAGGAGTTACTAAGGAAGAGCTTGGCTGTGAAGTAGGTAGTTATGGTCTGCCAGAGTTTGGTACAAAGTTTGTTAGAGGTATGCTTGTTGATACTCAGCCAGAAAGCTTTGCTGATTTAGTAAGAATATCTGGTCTATCTCATGGTACTGATGTATGGCTTAATAATGCTCAGTACTTTATAAAAGAAGGATATACTACCTTAAGAGAATGTATTGCAACAAGAGATGATATTATGGTTTATTTAATGTATGCAGGAGTTCCACCTAAAATGGCTTTTACTATAATGGAAAGTGTAAGAAAGGGTAAGGGACTTACAGAAGAGTTTGAAAAAACTATGAGGGAAAATAATGTTCCTGACTGGTATATAGAATCTTGTAAGAGAATTAAATACATGTTCCCTAAAGGTCATGCTGTTGCTTATGTAATGATGGCAGTTAGAATTGCATACTTTAAGGTATATTATCCTGAAGCATACTATGCTACATACTTTTCAGTAAGAGCAGATGACTTTGACGCTGATCTTATATGTAAAGGTCAAGGGGCAATTAAGGCAAAGTTAAATGAATTATATGAATTAGGTAATAAGGCTACAGCAAAAGATAAAGGGTTAATTACAGTTCTTGAATTAGCTTATGAACTATATGCAAGAGGTCTTAAGTTTAAAAGGGTTGATTTATATATTTCAGAGGCAACGAAATTTACTATTGAAGAGGATGGAATTAGACCTCCGATTAGTGCCCTTCAAGGAGTAGGTGATAATGCTGCGAAAAGTATAGTTGAAGCTAGAAAACAAGGAGAGTTTATTTCAAAGGAAGATTTAAGAATTAGGTCTAAGGTATCTAAAACAGTTATTGAAACTTTAAGTAATCATGGATGTCTTGAAGGTATGTCTGAAACTAATCAATTATCTTTATTTTAGTGGAATAAAATTCATAAGAAAGGGGGAGATTAATAATAGAATGTAAGAATTTACTCCTCCCCTCTTGTTTTAATTAAGAAATTATGTTAGGATAATAAAGAAGTGATTTACTAATAGCTAAGAAATGGAGTGGGAGATTATATTGCCCGCTCTTTCTATTTAATTGCAACTACAAATTAGTTGCTTTTTTTATAGAAATATAAGTTTTATTAAATATTAAACAATTAATTATCTATAAACTATAGAATTTAAGTAATGTTATTATTTATAAAGCTTATAGAATACATTCTATATGCTTTTTAAACTTGTTATTTAACTTAAATGAATTTATTAACTTTAGTTAACAACTAAAGATTATGTAGAGAGTTTATTTAAAGGTTATAGCAAAGAGTAAACACAAAATAAAAATTGAATATGAAAAAAGGAGGTTAATATGAAAGTTGATTCATTAATAGAAAAAATTTATCAATTAGTAAGACCTGTAGCTGAGGAACTTCAATATGAGTTATACCATATTGAATATGTAAAAGAAAATGGAGAATATTATTT
The DNA here is from genome assembly GCA_018372555.1 of Clostridium sp. GTDB lineage: Bacteria > Bacillota > Clostridia > Clostridiales > Clostridiaceae > Clostridium. The sequence goes on along the minus strand of JAHAIU010000005.1, from coordinate 31,591 downwards.
AAGAATATATATTGATAAAGATGGTGGTATAAGCTTAACTGATTGTGAAAAAGTATCAAGAAGAGTAAGTGATATAATGGATGAAGAAGATCCGATTCCAGTTGCTTATTTTCTTGAGGTATCATCACCAGGTCTAAATAGGGGCTTATATACTGACGCTCACTATGTAATGCAAATTGGAAAAGAAGTATTTATAAGATTCACAAAATCTTTTGAAGGAAAAAAGAATGTAAAAGGTATATTAAGGGAAGTTAAGGAAGATTCAATAGTTGTTGAAGCAGAAAGCTTAATTACTATCCCTAAAGATAAAATAAAATCAGCCAATTTAGAAGGGGAAATTTAATAAGGAGGATATAATAATGAACCAAGAGTTTATAGGTGCTCTTAAAGAAATTGTAAAGGATAAGGGGATTAGCGAAGATTTAATTTTTACTACAATTGAAGATGCATTAGTTGCAGCATATAAGAAAAATTATGCTAGTCCAACTACTTCAGCACAAAACGTAAAAGTTAGTATCAATAGAGAAACAGGTGAAATACATGTATATGCTCAAAAAGTAGTTGTTGAAGATGTGTATGATAATGTTACAGAAATCTCTATAGAAGAAGCTAAGGAAATTAGCCCAAGATATGATCTAGATGATATAGTAGATTTAGAGGTGACTCCAAAGAATTTTGGTAGAGTTGCAGCTCAACTTGCAAAAGGTGTTGTTACTCAAAGAATAAGAGAAGCAGAAAGAAATATAGTTTATTCAGAATATAAAGAGTTAGAATATGATATTATTTCTGGAACTGTATTAAGAAAAGACAAGGGAAATGTCTTTGTTAACTTAGGAAGAATAGAAACATCTATTGGACCAAATGAACAAATTCCAGGAGAAGACTATAAATTTAATGAAAGAATTAAACTATATGTAGTTGAAGTTAAGAATGGTTCAAAGGGCGCACAAATTTTAGTATCTAGAACACACCCTGGTTTAGTTAAGAGACTTTTTGAGTTAGAAGTGCCTGAAATATATGAAGGTGTTGTTGAAATTAAGAGCATTTCAAGAGAAGCTGGTTCAAGAAGTAAGATAGCAGTTCATTCTAATGATGAAAATGTTGATCCAATGGGTGCATGTGTTGGACCAAAGGGAGCTAGAGTTCAAAATATCGTAAATGAATTAAAAGGTGAAAAAATCGATATTATTAAATGGAGCAAAAATCCAGAAGAATTTATAGCTGCATCATTAAGTCCAGCTAAGGTATTAGAAGTTGAGGTATGTGAAGAAAGTAAATCGGCTAAAGTAGTTGTTGAAGATAATCAATTATCTTTAGCAATAGGAAAAGAAGGTCAAAATGTTAGACTTGCAGCTAAGCTTACTAACTGGAAAATTGATATTAAAAGTAAATCTCAAGCAGATGCAATAAAGACAGAAGAAAAAGAAATCGAAGAAGATATAGTTATCGAATAAGGAGGTTTTTTTATGAAAGTAAAGAAAATTCCTTTAAGAATGTGTACAGGATGTATGGAAATGAAACCTAAAAAGGAACTTATACGAGTAGTTAAGAGTCCTGAAGGAGAGGTTTCAGTAGATTTAACTGGCAAAAAGTCAGGAAGAGGCGCTTATGTTTGTAAAAATGAAGAGTGTCTAGAAAAAGCTTTTAAAGCTAAGAGATTATCTAGAAATTTAGATACTCAAATTAGTGAAGAAGTATATAACAAATTAAGGGAAGAAATAAACAATGGATAAGTTTTTTAATTTTTTAGGTTTAGCTAAAAGATCAGGTAATATAATTGAAGGTTATAGCAAATGCGATGAAGCCAGAAATAAGAAATCAATATTTTTATTTATAATATCTAATGATGCGTCAGAAAGTACAAAAAAGAAGTTTAAAAAGCATTGTTTAGCAAAGAATATAAAAGTAATAGAAGATTTTTCAAAAGAAGAACTAGGAAATTCCATTGGAAGAGAAGAAGTGAAAATATTAGCTATATTAGATAGCAATATGGCAAAGAAGCTTTCTACCCTTTATGATGAGATAAGATAAAAATTTAACCGGGGGTGATTTTATTGTCAAAAATCAGAGTATATGAATTGGCAAAAGAACTTAATATTAGCTCAAAGGAGCTTATAGAACTATTAATGAATGAATTTAGCGTGGATGTTAAAAATCATATGAGCGTTATAGAAGATGAAGATGCAGAATTAATCAAGGAATTACTTGGTGAACAAGAAGCTTCAGAAGATAAGACTATAGTAGATGAATATGAAGAACAACTACAAGAAGAAGTAAATAATCAAGCTAAAAAGAAAAAGAAGAAGAAAAATCAAGAAGAGACAGATGCAATTGGTGAAGGTGGTTCTGGAGTTGTTGAAATAGGTGAAACTATAACAGTTAAAGAGTTAGCTGAAAAAATAGGTAAGCCTACAGCAGACGTAATTAAAACTCTTATTTTTACTGGAGTTATGGCAGCTATAAATCAAGAGATAGATTTTGCTACTGCAGAAAAAGTATGTGAAAAATATGAGTGTTTAGTAGTTAAAAAAGAAGAAAAAGAAGAATTAGAAATAGTAGAAGAAGAAGACGTAATTGAAGAAAACTTAGTAAAGAGACCACCTATAGTTACAGTAATGGGTCACGTTGACCATGGTAAGACTTCTCTTTTAGATGCTATAAGAAAAGCTAATGTAACATCTAGAGAAGCAGGTGGTATAACTCAACATATTGGTGCTTATACAGTAAACTTAAATGGAGAAAAGCTTACATTTTTAGATACTCCAGGTCACGAAGCCTTTACTGCTATGAGAGCTAGAGGAGCTCAAATTACTGATGTAGTAATTTTAGTTGTTGCAGCTGATGATGGTATTATGCCTCAAACTAAGGAAGCAATAAACCATTGTAAGGCAGCAGGAGTTCCTATGATTGTTGCTATAAACAAGATAGATAGACCAGGAGCTAATATTGATAGAGTTAAGCAAGAACTTACTGAACATGAGTTAGTTGCAGAAGATTGGGGTGGGGATACTATTTGTGTTCCAGTTTCAGCAAAGACAGGTGAAAACCTAGAGCAATTATTAGAAATGGTATTATTAACTTCTGAAATGTCTGAACTTCAAGCTGATCCTAAGAGAAAAGCAAAAGGTACAGTTATAGAAGCTAAATTAGACAAAGGTAGAGGGCCAGTTGCTACTTTACTTATTCAAAATGGAACATTACATGTTGGAGATTCAATTTTAGTTGGATCAACATATGGTAGAATAAGAGCTATGTTTGATGATAAGGGTAAAACTATTAAATCAGCAGGTCCTTCAATTCCAGTTGAGATATTAGGACTTTCAGAAGTTCCATCTGCTGGAGATAGATTTGCTGTAGTTAAAGATGAAAAGACTGCAAGAAACATGGCAGAAACTAGAAAGCAAAAAATTAAGGATGAAAGTTTCCATTCACAAAACAGAGTATCTCTTGAAGATTTATATAGCCAAATTCAAGAGGGAACAGTTAAGGAACTTGGAATAATAGTTAAGGCTGACGTTCAAGGTTCAGTTCAAGCTATTAAACAATCTTTAGAAAAACTTTCTACTGAAGATGTTAAGGTAAGAGTTATTCATGGCGGAGTTGGAGCTATAACTGAAACAGATGTAACTTTAGCAACAGCATCAAATGCATTACTTATAGGATTTAATGTAAGACCAGACTCTAATGCTAGTGTTATAGCAGATAGAGATGGTGTTGAAATCAAAACTTATAGAATCATTTATGATGCTATAGAAGATGTAAAATCAGCAATGATTGGTATGTTAGAACCAGAATATAAAGAAGTTATAAATGGTAAGGCAGAAGTAAGAATGGTATATAAGATTTCAAGCATTGGTACAATTGCTGGAAGTTATGTATTAGATGGTAAGATTTTAAGAAACTCTGAAGTTAGAGTTATAAGAGATGGAATAGTAATATTCGAATCTACATTAGCTTCACTTAAGAGATTTAAAGATGATGCTAAGGAAGTTAGTAAGGGATATGAATGTGGATTAAGTGTAGAAAAGTTTAATGACATTAAAGAAGGCGATATTATAGAATCCTTTAGCATGCAAGCAGTTGAAAGAAAGCAGCTTTAATTAAAGAGGTGAGTTTATGGCTAATTATAGAGGCGGAAGGATAAACGAAGAAGTTAGAAGAGAAATAAGCGTTATTATTAGAGATGAAATTAAAGACCCTAGAATGAAAGCTATGGTTTCAGTTACATCTGTTAAAGTAAGTAAGGATTTAAGATATGCAAAGGTCTTTGTAAGTATTTTTGGTAAAGATGAAGAAGAAAAAAATGAAACTTTTGCAGCCTTAAAGAGTGCAAGTGGATATATCAGAAGAGAAATAGGTCAAAGAATCAATCTTAGAAATACACCTCAAATTTTATTTGAGTTAGATGATTCTATAACTTATAGCATGAAGATAGAAGAACTAATAGATAAGGTTAAAGATAAATAATGAATACCTTAGAAAATATAGCAAGTTTAATAAATAAGGCAAGTAAAATAGGCATTACCTATCATGTATCACCTGACGGTGATGCAGTAGGTAGTGCACTTGCACTATTAAATGCTTTAAAGCTAATAAAAAAAGACGCTTATTTAATATCAAAGGATATAATCTCTGAAAACCTTCAATTTTTAAAAAGATCAAATGAAGCTACTGGAAATTTAATTTCTCCTATTGACTGTACTGATATAGTTATAGTATTAGACTGTGGCAATTATGATAGAATATCAGCAGATTTATCAGGATATAAGGGTACTATTATAAATATAGATCACCATATTTCAAATGATAAATATGGACACTTAAATTATGTAGATATAGATGCAGCAGCTACTGCAGAAATAGTCTATGAGTTATTAGAGTGTTTAGGAGTAGATCTTAATGAGAAATCTACTGATTTGATAGAAATTGGCACTTGCCTTTATACATCATTAGTAACAGACACTGGTGGTTTTAGACATTCAAATGTAACTTCAAGAACACATAAAATAGCTTCAAAACTAAAAGGTATTGGAGTAAATAATACTTTTATATATCAAAGTTTATTTGATAATAATACATTTGAAAAGATAAGGCTAACAGGTAGAGCCATAAATGATATGGAATTACTGTTTGATAGGAAAGTATCTTTAATTAAAATACCTAAATCTTATGCAGAGGACCTTGGTATAGAAATTGGTGATACTTCAGATATAATCTCTTTTGGACTTCAAATAAAGGGAGTAGAAATTGCAGTATTAATTAAAGAAACTGATATGGGAGTTAAGGCTAGTTTAAGATCTAAAAATGATTTAGATGTAAGAAAGATTGCTGGAGCTTTAGGTGGCGGAGGTCATGTTAAGGCTGCTGGAGTTGCTTTAAAAGGATTAACTTTAGATGAAGCAAAGGATAAAATTTTAGATGAAATAGAGAAAGAGTTACTGTAATGGATGGAGTAATTAATGTTTTTAAAAATACTGGAATGACATCTTTTGATGTTGTAAGAGTAATAAAGAAGACTTTAGGGGAGAAAAAGGTTGGACATACTGGTACTTTAGACCCCGAAGCTTCAGGGGTTTTACCTATATGTGTAGGAAAAGCAACTAAAATTATAGACTATATTATGGATTCAGATAAAGTTTATGAGGTAGAATTTAAACTAGGTATAAAGACTACTACATATGACTTAGAAGGTGAAATAATTGAAGAAAAAGATCCATCAAGTTTAATTAATAGTGAAATTTCAAAGGCTATATTTTCTTTTGAAAGAGAATATAGTCAAGTACCACCGATGTACTCTGCTTTAAAACAGAATGGTGTAAGGTTATATGAACTTGCAAGACAAGGAATTGAAGTGGAAAGGCAAGGGCGACTAATAAGCATTTATAAAATTGAGGATGTTGAAATTAATAATCCTTATGTAAAAATGAAAGTTACTTGCTCTAAAGGTACTTACATAAGAAGTCTCTGTTTTGATATTGGTGAAATTCTTGGTGTTGGTGCAACAATGACTAAACTTAAAAGAAGTAAAACATCAAAATTTACTGAAGAAGAGGCTATAAATATAAGTGATATTACATTAGATAATATAAAGAATTATATTATTAGTATAGATGATGCTTTAGATAATTATGAAAAACTGATAATTTCAAATAACTTTTCAAAATTATTGATAAATGGAGTTAAAGTCTTTGACAAAAGACTTACAAAGGATAAAATAGAAATAGGAAGACTATATAGAGTCTATGACGAAAATTCTAAGTTTATAGGTCTTGGAAAAGGTGATCAAAAAGGCTTTAAGATAGAAAAATTGCTAATTAATTAGGGGTGTAGGATATGCTAGTAATAGATGATAATATTATAGAAAATAAAGAAAATAAAAACTATGTTGCATTAGGAAGTTTTGACGGACTTCATTATGGACACCTATCCCTAGTAAGAAAGACTGTCCAGGTGGCTAAAGAAGAAAATGGCAAAAGTATGGTTTTTACTTATAAAAATCATCCTAAAACTCTTGTAAGTCCAGAAAAGGCACCTAAACTAATTATGGATTTAGATACAAAGCTTCAATATTTAGAGAAAGAAAATGTTGATATTGTTGTTTTAAGAACTTTTACCAAAGAGTTTATGTCAATTACAGCTGAAGATTTTATTAAGCTTCTTTGTGAAGATTATAATGTAAAAGGAATAGTTGTAGGATTTAATTTTAGATTTGGACATAAAAACTTAGGTGATGTTGAGTTGCTTAAAAAGTTTCAAGATAAATATGGATATAAATTATATATAATAGACCAATATAATTATGAGAGCGAAGCAATAAGCAGTACTAGAATAAGAAAAGTACTTTTAGAAGGAAATGTTAGTAAAGCTATAGAAATGCTGTCAAAGCCATACTTAATTAAAGGTAAAGTAATTCATGGTAAGAAGCTTGGAAGAACTATAGGATTTCCAACAGCTAATTTAGAATTTAGTGATAAGATGGTCATCCCTAAAAAAGGTGTTTACTATACTAATGTAATATGTGGTGATGAGAAGTTTAAAGGATTAACTTCAGTTGGGAATAATCCAACAGTTAATGGGACGGAATTAACTATAGAAACTTTCATTTTAAATTTTGATAAAATGATTTATGGAGAAGAGATTAAAGTTTATTTTGTGGAAAGAATAAGAGATGAAGTAAAATTTGATTCTTTAGATGAAATGGTTGATCAAATAAAAAAAGATGAAGAATTTATAAAAAATAGAGATATAATAATTTAATTATGTAAAATTATAATTTACAATAAGATTATGATTTGTTATAATAGCAAGGAAGAACCTAATTCTATGATTTGAGGATGCCATCTCATTTCTTGGATATAGGGGATAATATTACGGAGGTGCGATTAATGGACGCAATAAGAAAGCAAGAAATAATTAAAGAACACGGAAGACACGAAGGAGATACTGGTTCTCCAGAAGTGCAAATAGCATTATTAACAGAAAGAATCAATTCTTTAACTGGCCACTTAAAAATGCATAAGAAAGATCACCACTCAAGAAGAGGTCTTTTAATGATGGTTGGTAGAAGAAGAGGTCTTTTAAACTACTTAGCTGAACAAGATATCGAAAGATACAGAGCTATAATCAAAAAATTAGGCTTAAGAAGATAGTCCTTAGAGCGGTTTTTTAAGCCGCTCTATTATTTTAACAAATTTAAATGATAAGAAAGTAGCCTTGAAAGGAGGTAACAAAATGAACAATGTAATGAAAACTACCATAGCAGGAAGAGAATTAAAACTTGAATTTGGCAAGGTTGGAATGTTATCTAATGTAGCATCTTTTATTAGTTATGGAGACACAGTTATTTTAACAAATGTTAATGCTTCAGAAAAACCAAGAGAGGGGATTGATTTCTTTCCTTTAAGTGTTGAATATGAAGAAAGACTTTATTCAGTAGGAAAAATCCCAGGTGGATTTATTAAGAGAGAGGGGAGACCTTCAGAAAATGCTATTCTATTTGGAAGAGCAGTTGATAGACCTCTTAGACCTTTATTCCCAAAAGGATATAGAAATGATGTGCAAGTAGTATGTACAGTAGTATCGGTAGAAAAAGACAATTTACCAGAAATCTTAGCAATTAATGCAGCCTCATTATCATTATGCTTATCAAGCATTCCTTTTACAACACCTGTTGCAGCTGTGCAAGTAGGTCTAATCGATGGAAATTTCGTTTTAAATCCAACATCCAAAGAAAGAGAAGAAAGTATCCTTCAATTAACAGTTTGTGCAACTAGCGAAAGAGTAATGATGATTGAAGCTGGTGGCTTAGAAATAGCAGAAGATGTTATGATTGAAGCAATAAAATTTGGTTTCGATAGCTGTCAAGATATAATAAAATTCCAAGAAGAAGCTATGGAGAAATTTGGTAAGGAAAAGATTGTACCAGAATTATATAAACCAAGTGCAGAGCTTGAAGAAGAAATAAAAGCTTTTGCTGGTGAAATGGTAAAAGAAGCTATGTGGATTTCTGATAAAGATGAAAGAAATGCTGCAATGGACGTAGTTACTGAAAAGGTTTATGCAGAATTTGAGGAAAAATATCCTGAAAATGTAGCAGATATTAAAGAAATATTATATAATTTGCAAAAAGAAGTAGTAAGAGATATGCTTTTAAATCATCATAGAAGACCAGATGAAAGAGCATTTGATGAAGTTAGACCTATATCATGTGAGGTGGGAATACTTCCAAGAACTCATGGAACAGGTTTATTTACTAGAGGATTAACTCAAGTTATGACTGTAGCAACTTTAGGTGCAGTTGGTGATATTCAAATTATAGATGGTATAGGTGAAGCAGAATCTAAGAGATATATGCATCACTATAACTTCCCTGCTTACTCAGTTGGTGAAGTAAGACCTTTAAGAGGACCAGGTAGAAGAGAAATAGGTCATGGTGCTTTAGCAGAAAGAGCTCTTGAGCCATTAATACCTTCTGAAGAAGAATTCCCATACACTATAAGATTAGTATCTGAAGTATTAAGTTCAAATGGATCAACTTCTCAAGCATCTGTTTGTGGAAGTACATTAGCATTATTAGATGCAGGGGTTCCTCTAAAGAGACCAGCAGCTGGTATAGCAATGGGGCTTATAACTTCTGAAGACTTAACTAGAGAAGAAGTTTTAACAGATATTCAAGGAATTGAAGATTTCTTTGCAGACATGGACTTTAAAGTAGCAGGTACTGTTGAAGGTATTACTTCTATTCAAGTTGATACTAAAATTAAAGGACTTAGCTTTAAGGTAATTGAAGATGCTATAAGAGGAGCTAGAAAAGCAAGGCTTCATATATTAGATAAGATTAGCGAATGTATTCCAGAGGCAAGAAAAGAGGTATCTGAATTTGCTCCAAAAACTTCTATCATTTCTATAGATCCTGAAAAAATTAGAGATGTAATAGGAGCTGGTGGTAAGGTAATTAATAAGATTATCGAAGAAACTGGAGTTAAGATTGATATTAAGGAAGACGGTACAGTATTTGTATCATCACCTGATCATGAAGGTGTTAAAAAAGCACTATCAATTATTGATGGCTTAACTAAAGAAGTTAAAGCTGGAGAAGTTTACTTAGGAAAAGTAACTAAAATAGCTACTTTTGGTGCTTTTGTTGAGATCTTACCTAATAAAGAAGGATTATGTCATATTTCTAAGCTTGATAAAGCAAGAGTAAATAAAGTTGAAGATGTTGTATCAGTTGGAGATGAAATATTAGTTAAAGTAACTGAAATAGATAATCAAGGTAGAATTAATTTATCTAGAAAAGATGCTTTAGTAGATACTTCTGAAGAAGAAAAGACTGAATAAAAAAATGTAAGCAAAGGGCAATTTATTGCCTTTTTTTCTTTATACGATAAAATTTTAAATATATTTACATAAGTTGAGTTATAATAGAATAATATAACTATAGTTCGATTGATTTTTCGCATTATTAGAAATTGTAAAATATTTTAATTTAAAGAAAATATTAATATAAGTTATAAATAGAAATAATAATTTAAGGAGGAAAGATGTTTAACACATATAAACTAAAAAATGGATTAAGAGTAGTAACAGAATATATAGAACATGTAAATTCAATAAGCATTGGTGTTATGGTTCAAAATGGTTCTAGAAATGAAGAGTTAAATGTAAATGGAATTTCTCATTTTATAGAGCATATGTTTTTTAAAGGAACAGAAAAAAGAACTTCAAAAGAAATAGTTCAAGAAATTGAAAATGTAGGTGGGCAAATAAATGCATATACAAGTAAGGAAGCTACTTGTTATTATATAAAGTCATTAAACACCCATATAGATTTAGCTATTGATATATTATCAGATATGATAATAAACTCTAAATTTGATGATGAAGAAATAAAGAAAGAGCAAGGGGTAGTTATTGAAGAAATAAATATGAGTGAAGATTCTCCGGAGGATGTATTAGATAATAATCAAGCTAAAGCAATATTTGGAGAAAACTCATTAGCTTACCCTATTTTAGGGAGTATTGAAAATATAAAGTCATTTAATAGTAAAAAAATAAAAGATTTTATTAATTCTAAATATACTCCATATAATTCTGTAATTTCTATTTGCGGAAAGTTTGATGAAAAAGAATTAATAAAGAAGTTAGAAGATGCTTTTGGACCTTGGAGTGGAGCAGAGAATTATGTTCCAACTTATAATACTCCAATATTATTAAGTGATAGTGTTTATACAAATAAACAAATTGAACAACTTCATATTAATTTAGCTTTAAAAGGACTTCCATATGGTCATGATAAGGCATATGCACTAATAATGTTAAATAATATTTTTGGTGGAGGTGCATCATCAATATTATTCCAAAATGTAAGGGAAGAGCTAGGGCTTTGTTATACTATTTACTCATACAGTCACCCATATCTTGGAGTTGGATTAAATAATATCTATACTGGAGTTAGTAAGCAATCAGCTACAAAGGCTGTAGAAGTGATTAACAAAGAATTAAAAAACTTTGCAAGTAAAGGTATATCAGAAGAGATACTAGCAATAAATAAAGAAAAGATTAAAGCTAATTATATATTAGGGCTAGAAAGCACTTCTTCAAGAATGTTTGCAAATGCAAAAAATATGTTACTGCAAAATAAAATAAAAACTCAAGAAGAAGTTATAAATAAAATTAACAATATAAATGGCGATGACATAAATTATGTATTAGATACTTGCTTTAAACCAGGCATAATCAGTACAGCTTATGTAGGTCAAGACATTGATTATAAGGAATTAAATAATATTATAGAACCTAATATCAGAGCTTATGACAATTCAGCTAATGAAAGTATTTCTAGAGTATAGCCTTAAAATTAGAGTAATAATCTCTTTAAAACTAGCATAAGATTTACATAAGATAATATGGAGGTGAATCTTATGCTAAGAGGAGATAAGAAAAAAGAGGCTTATTATGATGAAGAGTCTAAAAAGGAGTCAAGATACAGACTTCTTAGTGATTTAGAAAGGTATGAAATATTTAATACTGAAGAGGCAGAAAAATATGATACACAACAAGCTTTAGATTTTATTATTGATGAAAATGGTAATTTACAATTTATAGTTGCTGCTGTTGCTGGAAGTAAACTTGGATTATTCGGCGGAAGAGAATATGTTGAGATTCCTTGGAACTACATTACTAAAGTAGGTACTAATGTAATAGTAGTGTCTGCTGATAAGGATAAGATTAAAAGAGCAAGGGCGTAATTTAAGGAGGTAGCTATCTGCTTGAAGGTTATTATACAAAAGTTCGGTGGAACGTCAGTATCCACAGTAGAAAGAAGAACTCAAGTAGTAGCAAAGGTAAAGGCTGCAATAGAAAAAGGCTATTCCCCAGTCTTAGTAGTTTCAGCTATGGGAAGACTAGGAGAACCTTATGCTACAGATACTTTATTATCTTTAATAGATAATAAGTTTAAGAAAAATAACCTACAAGCTGTAGATATGATTATGTGCTGTGGTGAAATAATCAGTTCAGTAATAATAAGCAATATATTGGAAAATGAAGGGATTAAATCAATACCACTTACAGGTGGGCAAGCAGGTATAATTACAGATGATGATTTTTCTTGTGCAGAATTACTTTGTACAAGTTCACATAAAATACTAAAGCTAATAGAACAGGGGATAACTCCTGTGGTATGTGGTTTTCAAGGTGTGAGTGAATCAGGATTTTTCACTACTCTTGGACGAGGGGGAAGTGATACTTCAGCATGCATATTAGGTGAAGCTTTAAATGCTGAAGAAATAGAAATATATACTGATGTAGACGGTATGATGACTGCGGATCCAAGAATAGTTAGAAATGCTGCATTAATTTCTACAATAACTTATACTGAGAGTTTTCAACTTGCAGAAAGGGGAGCCAAAGTAATTCATCCTAAAGCAGTTGAATGTGCTAGAAAAGCTAATATACCATTAGTTATTAAGAATACTATGAGTAATTCTAAAGGCACATTAATTAATAGTGTAGGAGATAAAAATTATAATAAAGTTATATCCGGTATTACTCACTTAAATAATAGAACACAAATCACTTTAAATCATAAAGATAATAAAGATAATAAGAATTATAGATATTTACTTGAAATATTAGCAGAAAATAATATTAGTTTAGATTTAATTAATATTTTCCCTAGTGAACAGATATTTACTATAGATTCTAATAAAAAAGAAAAGGCAGTAGGAATTCTTGAAAGTTGTAATTTAAAATACAAAATACTAGATGAATGTAGTAATATTGCAATAGTTGGAGCTAATATGAGAGGGGTACCAGGAATTATGTCTAAAATAATTAAGGTTTTAGATGAAAATTCAATAGAAATACTTCAAACTGCAGATTCCAATATGACAATATGGTGTTTAATTAAAAGTGAAAATATAGAAAAAGCATTAAATTTATTACATGCCTCTTTTCAATTAGGTGAATAAATAAAATCCTCTTGTATAAACTAAAATTATACAGGAGGATTTTATTATGCAAAAAAATTTATATTCATCAAATATAGAAAACAATACTGAAGAACAAGAAGAGGAAAATAGAATTAAAGAAGCAAAAGAAAAAAGAGAAGAAATAGTGGAATTTGGTAACGAGAATGCTGTAAATAAAGATGAGAGCATTCAAATTCTACCTATTATAGGTCAAATAGAAGGGCATCAAGTATTACCAGCTCAAACTAAATCTACAAAATATGAGCATGTGATTCCACAGCTAATTGCTATGGAGAGAAATGAAAAGGTAAAAGGAATACTTATTATATTAAATACAGTTGGAGGAGATGTTGAAGCGGGTCTTGCTATATCAGAAATGATAAATTCACTTTCTAAACCTTCTGTTTCTATAGTAATAGGAGGAGGACATTCAATAGGAGTTCCTCTAGCTACATCCTCTAGTTATTCATTTATTACGCCTTCAGCAACTATGATAGTTCATCCAATAAGAATGAATGGTTTTGTAATTGGAGTAGCACAAACCTTTAACTATTTCCAAAAGATGCAGGAAAGAATAGACAACTTTATAGTTAGGACTTCAAAAATCAATAAAGAAGACTTAAAAGAAATGATGCTAAGATCAGATGAATTACTTAATGATATGGGTACTATTTTAATTGGAGAGCAGGCTGTTGATTGTGGACTTATTGATGAAGTCGGTGGAATTAAAGATGCTTTAGATAAGTTAAAAGAATTAATAAGTAAAAGTTGATTTAAATGGCGATTTAAATAAATGATATTTTATTTAAATTGCTTTTTTTTTATTTGAGTTTATAATTATATTATGTAAATAGTTAGTTTACAAGAAGTGGAAAATGGCGAGGTGATATTGTGTCTAGGAAAAATACGAAAAGAACTAGCAAGAAAAAGGACACAGCTAAGAAAGGAAATAAGGAAAATGGAGATATTAAAGGCATAATATATATAGCTTTAGGTGTATTATTATCTATAGCTATATATACTACGTGGGCTGGTGCGTTATCAAAAATATCATGAGATGTTATATATAACTAAAGCGGTGTTAGTGCCTTTGTACTTCCTTTATATTTAATTTATTTTGGGTATAATATTATAGTTTCCAAAGGGAGTATTAAATTTACAAGAAGGCTATTTGGATTTTCTATGATTATAATATCTATAACATTATTTTGTGCTACAGCAAGTATAAATATACTAGGTGAAAGTATAGGATTTTCTGAAGATTGGAAAGCTGTATTTCATCAAAATGGTCTAAATGGAGGACTGCTTGGGCATTTGATAAGTTATCCTTTAAGTAGATTAATTGGATTTATTGGTTCATATATTTTATATGCAACTATAGTAATTATAGGTGTTATTCTCTCTGCTAATATTACTTTATATGATATAGCTAGTGTATTTAAAGGGAAGTTTAATAAACCAAATAAAAAGGTTAAGAATAAGGAAGAAAAAGAAATTAATGATAAGGAATCCTTAGTAGAAGTTGTTCCTAAAGTAGAAGATAAGGAAAGAGAAGACTTTATAAGTGGAATAAATAATAAGATAAAAATATTAGATTTTATGAAAAATTCATCCCTTGAAGATAGTTCTATGGAAATATTTAAAGAAACAGATGAAAACAAGAGAAGTGAAGATAATCCATTTAATATTGAAGTATTTAATGAAGATAAGAAAGAAAAAGAAGAAGTTAAAGCAAAGAAAGAAAAGCTTGATAATAACGTAAAAGAAGTAGTTAGTAAAGAAATAGAAGAGAGCTTAACTGAAGAAAAAAAGGAAGAGAAGCCATATATTAATCCTTCAATTGATTTATTAAATATAAATAATAAGACAAAATTTAAGAAAGAAGATAAAAGAGATTTATTAGAAAATGCAGGTAAGCTAGTAGGTATATTAAATGATTTTGGCGTAGATGCAAATGTTAAGCAAGTAACAAAAGGGCCCTCTGTTACTAGATATGAGATACAGCCAAGTCCAGGAGTTAAGGTTTCAAAAATAGTAAATCTTCAAGATGATATAGCTTTAGGACTTGCAGCTAGTGGAGTTAGAATGGAGGCTCCTATACCAGGAAAAGCAGCTATAGGTATAGAAGTTCCTAATAGTGAGCAAACCCCAGTATTTTTAAGAGAAGTAATAGATAATAAAGACTTTGTAACTTCAAAAAGCAAATTAGCTTTTGCATTAGGTAAAGATATAGCAGGAAAATCAGTAATTGGAGATTTAGCAACTATGCCTCATACATTAATTGCAGGGGCAACAGGTTCTGGTAAATCAGTATGTATAAACACATTAATAGTAAGCTTGCTTTATAAGTATAGTCCGAAGGAAGTTAGACTTTTAATGGTTGACCCTAAGGTTGTTGAGCTTAGTATTTATAATGGAATACCACATTTATTAATACCAGTGGTAACAGATCCAAAGAAGGCTGCAGCAGCATTAAACTGGGCAGTTAATGAAATGAATAAAAGATACAACTTATTCTCAGAATCATCTGTTAGAAATATTGAAGGCTATAATGCCTTATTTGATAAAGGTATCATAGAAGAAAAGTTACCATATATGGTTATTATAGTAGATGAGCTTGCAGACTTAATGATGACATGTCCAAATGATGTAGAAGATTATATATGTAGATTAGCACAAAAGGCAAGAGCAGCTGGGATACATTTAATAATTGCAACACAAAGACCATCAGTAGATGTTATTACAGGTGTAATAAAAGCAAATATACCGTCAAGAATATCCTTTGCTGTATCTTCAGGAATTGACTCTAGAACTATACTTGATCAAACAGGTGCAGAAAAACTACTTGGAAGAGGAGATATGTTATATTGTCCTATGGGGGAAAACAAGCCTATAAGAGTACAAGGAGCATTTATTTCTGAAGAAGAAGTAGAAAGAGTAGTAAGCTTTATTAAAGATGAAGGTGTAAGTATAGATTATGAAGAATCTATAATTGAACATATAGAAAATGAAAGTAAGGGAACTGATAAAGGAACAGAGTCAAGTGATGTAGATGAGCTTTTAAATGAAGCAATAAAGATTGTAGTGGAATATAATCAAGCTTCAACTTCATTCCTTCAAAGGAAACTAAGAATAGGATTTAATAGAGCTTCCAGAATAATGGATGACCTTGAAGAAAGAGGTATAATATCCGAAAAAGATGGAAGCAGACCAAGAGAGGTATTAATTTCTAAGGAAGAATTAGAACTAGAAGATTAAAAAAACTTGTAAATCCGAATTAACTAATTTAAAATAATATTTAGGTTAAAAACAATCACTTTTTACAACACAGGAGGAAGTATCTTTGAAAAAATATAAGGTTGGAATGGTAAGCTTAGGTTGCGATAAGAATAGAGTAGACTCAGAACTTATCTTAGGAAGCATAAATAAGTTTTATGAAATAACTAATGATCCAAAAGAAGCTGAAATTATAATAGTAAATACATGTGGATTTATAGAGAGTGCAAAGCAAGAATCTATTGATACTATACTTGAAATGGCAGAGTATAAAAATAAGTATAAATGTAAAATGCTAATTGCTACAGGTTGCTTAACTCAAAGATATGGTGAAGAACTTTTAGAATTAATGCCAGAAATAGATATATTAATGGGTGTTAATGACTATATGAAGATTCATAAAATGATTTTAGACTTCATAAATGGTGAAAGAAAGTTATTTGCTGCAAATTATAGTGATGAAAATATTAATGAAGGAATAAGACTTTTAACTACAGATAAACATACTGCTTATGTAAGAATAGCAGAAGGTTGCGATAATTATTGCACATACTGTATTATTCCCAAAATCAGAGGGAAGTTTAGAAGTAGAAGTAAGGAAGTTATATTAGAAGAAGTCAATACTTTAGCGAATAATGGAGTTAAAGAAATAATTTTAATAGCGCAAGACTTAACTTACTATGGAATGGATATTTACAATAAAAAAGAATTACACAGTTTAATTAAAGAGATTTCTAACATTGATAAGGTAGAATGGATTAGACTGTTATACTGTTACCCAGAGGAAATAACTGAAGAATTAATAGAAGAAATAGCTAATAATAAAAAAGTTGTTAAGTATTTAGATGTACCAATTCAACATATAAGCAATAATGTTTTAAAGAAAATGGCTAGAAGAACTAATAAAGAAACTATAACTGGAATGATAAAAAAACTTAGAGAAAAAGTTCCGGCTATAACTTTAAGAACATCTTTAATAGTTGGATTCCCAGGGGAAACTGAAGAGGATTTTAATGAGTTATGTGAGTTCTTAGAAGAATATAAATTAGATAATGTTGGAGTATTTAAGTACTCTAAAGAAGAGGGGACTCCTGCTAGTACTATGGAGAATCAAATAGAGGAAGAAGTAAAAGAAGAAAGACAAAATAAATTAATGCTTATTCAAAAAGATGTTGCTTCTAATTTAAACAAATTGAAAATGAATAAAGTTTATGATACTATTATAGATAGACGTAGAGGAAAATATTTAATTGGAAGAAGCTCAGAAATGGCTCCTGAAATAGATGGAACTATATTAATAGAATATAATGATAATATTAATATAGGCGACATTGTTAAGGTGAAAATTAAGGAATCTCTAGAGTATGATTTAGTAGGAGAGGTATGTGATGAATTTAGCAAATAAGCTAACAATGCTAAGAATATTTTTAGTTCCATTATTTTTAATATTTATTGCAGTACAAGACATTCCGTATGGAACCTTTATAGCGACTTTTATATTTATAATTGCATCTTTAACAGATCAATTAGATGGATACATAGCTAGGTCTAGAAACCAAATAACAAACTTTGGTAAATTTATGGACCCTCTTGCAGATAAGCTTTTGGTAACAGCTGCATTAATTTCTTTAGTTGAGCTTCAAGTTGTACCAGCTTGGGCTACAGTGATAATAATATCTAGGGAATTTGCTGTATCTGGACTAAGAACTATAGCTGCTTCAGAAGGTAAAGTAATTGCTGCTAGTATGTGGGGTAAAGTAAAAACTGTAACACAAATAGCTGCAATAATAGCTTTATTATTACAAGTAAATGTAGGAACATCAAAATATTTAATTTCTCTTGTTGAAAGCAGTGAAATTATTAAGCAGTTTATAAAGTATGGACCAAGATTTATTTTGTTTATTGCAGTTCTTATGACTATAATATCAGGATATGATTATTTTAAGAAAAATATAAAAATAATTAATTCCAATAAATAGTGTATATTTTATAAAAAATGGATATAATTACAAAGGGAGTTCCAACTCTTAAGGTTGGAACTTTTAATTTAATCAATATTATAAATATGAATTATATTAATGTTGACTAAAGTCAATAAATGTTTTATAATTCATATATAGAACAAACGTTCTTTTAGAGAGGAAGGTGCTATATGGGAAACGTAGATATGGAAAAGCTAAAAGCTATTGAAAATGCGATGAGTCAAATAGAAAAGCAATTTGGTAAAGGGTCAATTATGAAACTTGGAGAAAATAGTTCTCTGAATGTAGAAGCTATTTCAACAGGATGTCTTGACTTGGATATAGCTTTAGGAATAGGGGGAGTCCCTAGAGGTAGAATAATAGAAATATACGGACCTGAAAGTTCAGGGAAAACTACAGTTGCGCTTCATATTATTGCAGAGGCACAAAAGAAGGGTGGAGCTGTTGGCTTTATAGATGCTGAACATGCTTTAGATCCAAGTTATGCAAGAAACTTAGGTGTAGATACTGAAAACTTAATAGTATCACAACCAGATACAGGGGAACAAGGACTTGAAATTGCTGAAGCATTAGTGCGTTCAGGAGCAATTGATGTTATTGTTGTAGACTCCGTTGCAGCATTAGTTCCAAGAGCAGAAATAGATGGTGAAATGGGAGACTCACACGTAGGTCTTCAAGCAAGACTTATGTCTCAAGCATTAAGAAAGTTAACAGGTACGATCCAAAAAACTGGATGTGTAGCTATATTTATAAATCAGTTAAGAGAAAAAGTTGGAGTTATGTTTGGTAACCCTGAAACTACTACTGGTGGTAGAGCACTTAAATTCTATGCATCTGTAAGATTAGATGTAAGAAGAATAGACTCTATTAAACAAGGTGAAAGCATTGTTGGTAACAGAACAAGAGTTAAGGTTATGAAAAACAAGGTAGCACCTCCATTTAAACAAGCTGAGTTTGATATTATGTATAATGAAGGAATATCAAGAACAGGTAATATAGTAGATGTAGGTGTTAAGGAAAATATAGTTCAAAAGAGTGGGGCTTGGTTCTCATACGGCGATATAAGATTAGGTCAAGGAAGAGAAAATGCTAAGCAATATTTAAAAGAAAACCCAGAAGTAGCTCTTGAGATAGAAAATAAAATTAGAGAAAAATATGAACTTCCGATTATGAATGAAGTAGCAGTTACAGCTGTTGAAGAAAAAACTAAGAAGTAATATATTTTAATAATACTGAATATAATTATATAAATATGATAATAATAAAATCGATAGTATAATAAAGTTATACTATCGATTTTTATTATTAAATTTTAATATTTTTGCATCTAACTATATTTTTTTTAATATATAATCTACAAATTTAGGACATTATAAAATTATAAGTTATTAATACTATTTTTATAGCTAAGATATTTTATATTTATATAGACTGATTTAAGGTGTATTAAACTTAAATATTCTAATTTTAATATATAACAAAGTATATAAGAATTATTGCCACTTATATATAAAATATTTGTAGTTAGTTGTCTTTTAGTAGTATATATGTAACTTGACATAATTTAAATTTTAATATAAAATAATAACAAATACTGGTTTTATCATTTTTCAAATATCAGTTAGATTAAGTATGATTCCTCTACACGTTCATTAAACAATTGTTTATATGAATGGAGGAGGTGTTGTTATGGATTATATTCTTATTCCAATAGTAGTAAGTGTTGTAATATTAGGCATAGGCGGAGTATTACTTAATAAAACTATAAAAAGTGCTTCTAAAAAGAAGATAGAAGGCTTAGAAAAAGAAGCAGAAACTCTTTTAGAAAATGCTAAAAGAGAAGCAGAAGCAACTAAGAAAGAGTCAATTTTAGAAGCAAAAGAAGAGGTTCATAGACTTAGAAATGATTTAGAAAGAGATTCAAGAGAAAGAAGAAATGAAATTCAGAGGCTTGAAAGAAGATTGATTCAAAGAGAAGAATCTTTGGATAAAAAAGCGGAACTTTTTGAAAAGAAAGAAGAAGCTTTAAGTAAAAGATTACAAGAAATCGATGAAATGGAAGCAAGTGTACAAGAACTGCATTCTAAGAGAAGAGAGGAACTTGAAAGAGTTGCATCTCTATCTACTGATGAAGCTAGAGATATTCTTTTAGAAGAAGTTAAGAGAGAAATAACTCATGAAACTGCTATGATGATCAAGGAAATAGAATCTAGAGCCAAAGAAGAAGCAGATAAAAAGGCTAGAGAGATTATTACAACTGCTATTCAAAGATGTGCAGCTGATCATGTATCAGAGTCAACAGTACATGTTGTTGCCCTTCCAAATGACGAAATGAAGGGTAGAATCATAGGTAGGGAAGGTAGAAATATCAGAACTCTTGAAACATTAACAGGAGTAGATTTGATTATAGATGATACTCCAGAAGCTGTTATTTTATCAAGTTTTGATCCAGTTAGAAGAGAAATTGCTAAAATAGCATTAGAAAAGTTAATTGTAGATGGTAGAATTCATCCAGCTAGAATCGAGGAAATGGTAGAAAGAGCTACTAAGGATGTTGAAAATGACATTAAGGAAGAAGGAGAACAAGCAACTCTTGAAACTGGTGTTCATGGTGTTCATCCAGAAATTATTAAGCTTCTTGGTAGACTGAAGTATAGAACTAGTTATGGACAAAATGTGTTAAAGCATTCAATTGAAGTTTCATATTTAGCTGGTGTTATGGCTGCTGAACTAGGATTAGATGTAAGCCTTGCTAAAAGGGCAGGATTACTACATGATATAGGTAAGGTAGCAACACAAGAAGAAGAAGGTCGTCATGCTGTAATAGGTGGAGATCTTGCTAAGAAATATGGAGAATCACCAGTTGTGGCAAATGCTATAGCAGCTCATCATGGTGATGTTGAAATGTTAACTCTTGAAGCTGTATTAGTTCAAGCAGCTGATGCAATATCAGCAGCTAGACCAGGAGCAAGAAGAGAAACTTTAGAAGCCTACATTAAGAGGTTAGAAAAGTTAGAAGAAATTGCAAATTCTTATGAAGGTGTAGAAAAGTCATATGCGATTCAAGCTGGCAGAGAGATTAGAATTATGGTTAAACCAGATCAATTAGATGACGCTGGATCTGTAGACTTGGCTAGAAGTTTAGCTAAGAATATAGAAGAACAATTGGAATATCCAGGTCAAATTAAAATTAATGTAATTAGAGAAACAAGAGCAGTAGATTATGCTAAGTAATATAAGGTACATTTTGCATTTGCAAAATGTACCTTATTTTTAATTTAATAAAGAAATAGAATATTAAATTAAAAAATAAAATGAAAAAGTTTTCTAAAAAGAAGGATTTTTATTTAAAATATAGAATATATATAAAGACAAGATTATTTCTTGAATAATTGTAAACGATTTTTATCTAGGAGGTAAAGACAAGTGGAAGTATTAAAAGTTTCAACTAAATCAAACCCTAATTCGGTAGCAGGTGCATTAGCTGCCATTATCAAAGAAAAGAACATAGTAGAGATCCAAGCAGTAGGAGCAGGTGCTATAAACCAAGCAGTAAAGGCAATTGCTATAGCAAGAGGCTTCGTTGCCCCTAGTGGAAAGGATATTGTTTGCGTGCCAGCATTTACAGATATAGAAATTGATGGCGAAGAAAGAACAGCAATTAAATTGATTGTTCAACCAAGATAATAAATTAAATCTTATTAGTAAATTTCAATAATAAAAGAAAAGGACTACATATTAGTAGTTCTTTTTCAATAACAGGAAAATTAGAGGGCTATAGACCTTGAAATTTTCTTCGTTTACATATATAATGTAATAGTTAAATAGGTAACTATTTTAAATTTATAGTAAAGAGGTGTGTGTAATGGTATCTAAAGAAGTTGTAGTAAACAATGGAACTGGTTTACATGCTAGACCAGCAACTTTATTAGTTAAAAAGGCTTCATCTTTCAAATCAGATGTTAGCATTGAATTTAACGGTAAAAAAGCAAACGTTAAGAGTTTAATTGGAGTTCTTTCTTTAGGAGTAACTAAAGGAGCTGCTATAACAGTTTTAGCTAGTGGAGATGACGAAGCTTTAGCTGTAGAAGAAATAGCTAACTTAATTGCTAATTTAGAAGATTAATTAAAAAGTGCCATAAGGCACTTTTTTGCTTTTAATAAATATTATGTAGTGACTTAGAGTTTTAATGGATTACATTTAAAAACTAATACAATTAAATCTATAGCTGCTACAAAAATTAAAATATATATTAATCTTTGCAGAATTACTGAACCCATAACTGCATAAGTTATTAAATTAATACCAAATAGTCCAATAAGCCCCCAATTTAAAGAGCCTATCAATACTAGAAAAAAAGAAATTTTATCTAATAAGCTTATTTTACACATAATTTACCCCCTATCTATAGTTTAGTATATTATATTAAAATAATAAAAAAATATTACTAAATAATATAAAAATGCTGAAATAACAAAAATAATATGTTATAATACGAATATTGATAAGAAATTTTAATAATTTATTCGGAGGTTTTCTAAGGATGAGAGATTTATATAATTCACCATTAAATTCAAGATATGCTTCAAAAGAAATGAGCTACATATTTTCTGATAATATGAAGTTTTCTACATGGAGGAAGCTTTGGGTTGCTTTAGCTGAAGGAGAAAAAGAGCTAGGATTAAATATTACTGAAGAACAAATAGCTGAGCTTAAGGAAAATATTTATAATATTAATTATGATGAGGCTATAAAGAGGGAAAAAGAAGTAAGACATGATGTTATGAGCCATGTTTATGCTTATGGATTACAATGTCCAAATGCAAAAGGAATAATACATTTAGGGGCAACAAGCTGCTATGTAGGAGATAATACAGATATTATAATAATGAGAGATGCTTTATTATTAATAAAGAAGAAAATAGTAACTGTATTAAATCATCTTTCAAACTTTGCATTAAAGTATAAAGATATGCCGAGTTTAGGATTTACTCATTTCCAACCAGCTCAATTAACTACAGTAGGGAAAAGAGCTACCTTATGGATACAAGATTTAATAATAGATATAGAAAATATAGATTTCCTACTATCTACATTAAAACTTAGAGGAGTAAAAGGTACTACTGGAACACAAGCTAGTTTTATGACTTTATTTAATAATGATGAAGATAAGGTAAAAGCATTAGATAAGATAGTTGCAGAAAAAATGGGATTTGAAAAAAGTTATGGTGTAACAGGTCAAACTTATCCAAGAAAAATAGACTCAATAGTTTTAAATAGATTATCAGAAGTTGCACAAAGTGCATATAAGTTTAGTAATGATTTAAGATTATTACAAAGTATGAAGGAAATAGAGGAACCATTTGAAAAGAATCAAATTGGATCATCTGCAATGGCATATAAGAGAAATCCAATGAGAAGTGAAAGAATGGGTGCATTAGCTAGATATATTATTGTTAATTCATTAAATCCAGCAATAACAGCTGCAACTCAATGGTTTGAAAGAACACTAGATGATTCAGCTAATAAGAGAATTTCTGTTGCAGAAGCTTTCTTAGCATTAGATGGAGTATTAAACTTATATATAAATATAGCTGAAAACATGGTTGTATATGAAAAAGTTATAAGTGCTCATGTTAATAACGAATTACCTTTTATGGCTACAGAAAATATAATGATGGAAGCTGTAAAAAGAGGTGGAGATAGACAAGAACTTCATGAAAAGATTAGAATTCATTCTATGGCAGCAGCACAAAGAGTTAAGGGTGAAGGTTTAGATAATGATTTGATTAGTAGAATAATTAATGATGAAAGCTTTATGCTTAGTAAAGAAGAAATTCTAATGATAATAGATCCTAATAAATTTGTAGGAAGAGCACCAAGCCAAGTAGTTGAATTTATAAATGAATATGTAAAACCTGTTGTTGATAATAATAAAGATGCATTAGAAATAAAATCTGAAATTAATGTATAATTTAAAAGGAGTTGTCTTTTGAGGCAGCTCCTTTTAAATTATAAAAAATTAAAAATGTTATGGAATTAGAATTGTTTAGTATTTCATATGACTAACTATTTAGTAATTCATAAGTCGAATTGTTTTAAAAGTTCTTTATTTAAATAATATATATTATGAATAAATTTATATAATATGTAAATAATTCTAATAAGTAATGTAAGAGGAGGCTGCCATGGAAGAAAGCAATATATATTCGTTTAACCAGTGTTTAGGTTGTGGTGGTACAGGAAGGATAAAGTGCGATTGCAGTATCCTTGAAGAGCCAAATAAGCACTGTGTAACATGCAAGGGGGAAGGTAATTTTATATGCCCAATTTGTGAAGGAGAAGGAAGCTTTTAAGAGATTAGTTAAAGATAATCTATAATATGCTTAACAAATAGTATAAGTTATAATAATATATAGTGTATTAATTAATAAGGAGCCTTTATGTTAAATGGTGATTTAAATAAAATGAAGGAAATTATAATTACCAAAGCAGAGGATGTTAAAGGTACCAAGGAAGATGAGATTATTTATTTAATAGGCAATAAAGAAGGCGAAGGTAAAAATACACTATATAAGAATATGGAGATAATAGTTTCAGATGGAAGTACAGGTAAGATTACTTCAATTCCATTAAGCAATAATAAAGGATATAATCCTAAGCTTAGTATTGGAAGTTATAAAATAAAAGAAAATAAAGAGATATTATTTATTGTAGAAAGTTCAATGGGTAATGGAGATTTAGCAGCTGAAATTTTTGACTTTGATGGAGAAAGAGTAGTTAAAATATTCAGTACAGATTATTTCAATAATTCCAATATATTTGAAGTTAATTATATTGATGACTATACTGTTAATCTAATAGATAATAGAAGAAATCTATTATATAAAATAAATTTAGAATTTAAAGGTAAGAAGTATTTAGATGAAATATATAATGAAAAAGGTAAATTAAAAGAAACAATTAAGGGAAGAGTCCTTCCTATAGAAAACATATCATTACTAAAAGATATAGTAACAGATATTATAGATATTATATTAATACAAAAGATAGTAGGGAAAAATAATTCGGATATAATAGGGAATATAAATACTTTAATAAAGTTTAATGGTAGTACCTTTGAGGAAAAAGATACAGAAATATCAATATTTGGAGAAAAAGTTAGTGGAGGAATAGATAGAGAGTATGACTATTACAACTATGATTTTACAAGATTAGATTTTATAGAATCAGAGTGTGTATCAAACTTAAGAATTGAAAGGGCAATAGAAAAAGAATTCTTATTAAATCCTAATAAAGATAAGGTTGAGTATTTATATAATAAAATTAGTTTATCTAAGAACAAGGAGAATATATTAGTTTATCTAGAAGGACCAAGGTTTTGCAGTAGTAATGGTTGCACTTTAGTTATTTTAGAGGCTAAAGGCAATGAGTACAATATTGTTTCTAAAACAGAAAATATTATAAATCCAATAATAATTTCTGATAATAAGTCAAATGGGTATAAGGATATAATAGTACGGATGTTGAATAATGGCAAAGAAGAATTAAGAGTTCTAAAATACAATGGTAATTCTTATCCTAAGGATCCAATTAAGGAAGAAAAGCTTAAAAGAGGTAGCAGAATTAGTGGAATTGCAGTTATTTCAGATGATTTGTTTTATAGAAGAGGAATAGAATATAAGTAATATAGAAAACTTCTACTTAATATGTTAATGGTAGAAAATAAAGCTATAGAGATTTTTAGAAGCTCTATAGCTTTATTTAATATTATGATTTACTTTATATCATATAGTCTTTCTGTAGAGAAATCACCACAGTGAGGGCAAGTAGTGTCTAAAGGACCATCACCAGCACATTCTTCACAATAGATATCATAGCAGTGAGTACATTTATAAACGATGTCTCCCATTGTAGTATTACCACAGTTTGGACATTTACTTTCGCCGTACATTATTTACTCTCCTTACTAAAGCTTACTAGTATTTTCTAGATTAACTTTAAAAGCTTCTCCCTCGCTCATTAAGATATGTCCAGATGAATAAGGTTTACCTTCAAGTGTAATTATTACATTATTTATATCATAATAATCTCCAAAAGTATTGCAAATTGCTGTTAAAGTTTTAGATTCAGCTCCAGAACCTAAATTTTGGGCACTTATAAAGTTAGCAGAAAAATCTAAGCTAATAGTATCATTTCCTTTATCTAACTTAGCAGATTTCAAAGTTATTTCATTTGCAATAGAAGGTGATATATCACTATTAGGAGACTCTTTAAGAGCATTAACTAAAGCAGTTCCAACAGCTTTACCTTTAATAGTTATAGTTTTATTTATGTAAACTATCTTATCTGTAATAACGTCATAATAATAAATGTTTACATCTTTTTTAATCTCATCTTTATTAGCCGTATTATTTATATCCGCATTATATTTTTCTTCATTAGCATCATTATTAGACTCTTCTTCGATAATAGGTCTATTTGATAAATTTTCTTCTTTAGCTTGATTTTTATTATCTGCAGTATCTATATCATCATTATATTTTTCCTCATTAGCATCAATATTCGATTCTTCTTCGACAGTAGATTTATTTGATAAATTTTCTTCTTTAGCTTGATCTTTATTATCTGTAGTATCTATATCCTCATTATTTTTTTTCTCATTAGTGTCATTATTAGATTCTTCTTCTATAGTAGAATGATTTGATAAATTTTCTTCTTTATTACTATCAGCACAGGCTATTAATAAGAAAGGTAAAGATAATGAAAGGATTGTTGCTAATACATTTTTTTTCATAGTTAAAGCCTCCATTTCAATATAAAAAAATAGTTGCTTATAAATTATATCATAAATAGAAAACTTATACAATTTATTGAGATTTATATATCAAACTAGTATTTGAAAAAATGATATAAATAGAATATAATATAAAACATCGGCTTAAATGAGAACAATAAGCTAGGACATATAGTAAAAGGAGTTTATAGAAGTAATGCAAAAAACAATTGAACTAGCGAGTAATGAAAGATATTTAGAGATAGTAAGTATTATAAAAGAAGTGTGTGAAGATAATTTAAATAAGGAATATTTGTTTCTTGCAGAAAACTTATGTAAAGAATTATTTAAAGTACAAATTGATGCTTTAAATAAGGGGAAAGCAAATTCATGGGCTTGTGGTATTGTACATGCTATTGGATTACAAAATAATTTATTTAATAGTAAATCTAATGTAAGAATAAAGGCTCAAGATTTTTATAAATTATTTAATGTAAGCAGCAGTACAGGATTAGCAAAGTCAAAGGAAGTAAGAAGCCATGTAGATATGGAAGAGGACAAATGGTTACTAAGCAATATTAATGAAAATATTGATAAAAGCACTAGTGAAGAAATTATATACAATAACGAAGCTGTAGCTGATGAAGTAGTTAGTGAAGTAATAGAAGCTATAGATGATAAAGAAGTTAATGAGGAAAAAGAAGAAAACAATTTAGTTGTTGAAGTAGATGAAAATCTAAAAGAAGCTAATAAAATTGTTAAAAGAGCTCTAAAAGAAAAGAACTATAATAAAAAGGTTAAAATAGCAAAAGAAGCTTTAAGAAAAAGTAATAAATGTGCAGAAGCTTATATAATATTATCTAATGATAAGGCATTAAAGAATGAAGAAAAAATTGAATTGTTAAATAAGGCTGCAAGCTTTACTGAAGAGATAATAGGTAAAGAAAATATAACTAAATTAACAAGTAAAGATTTAAATTTAGATATAGTTAAGGCTTATATTAAGGTTAAATATGAAATTGCTAAATTATTATGGAGTACTAATGAAAGAAATAAAGCAATTAGCGAACTAAAATTAATATTAGAAATAGATCAAAAAGATGAATTAGTAGTAAGAGGAACTCTTTTAACATGGTTAATTATTGAAAATAAAGATGAAGAGGCTTTAGAATTAGTTTCAAAATATTCTTCTGATAATTTAATAGATATTAGATTCTCAAAAGTACTACTTTTATTTAAAGCTAATAATTTACAAGATGCTGAAAGAGCATTAAGAATAGCAAATGCTTATAATGAAAATGTTATTAATTATATAATAAAGTTAAATAGATTACCTAAAGATATAAATGAAATAAAGGGCAATAGCAAAGAGGAAATTGCAATCAGATATTATGAAAAGTCAAAGGAAGCCTGGGATAATATAAATGGAGTAGTGGGATTTATTAAAGATTCTAGAAGTAGACTATAATAAGAATTTTAATATATAACTATTTTTAATTAGGGCTGTCCAAAGGACAGCTCAATTAAAAATTAATAATCATTGATATAATTATTAAGAAATTACTAGGGTAAATTAGGTTTAAAAACTCCATAAGGAGTTTTTTTTAATAATTATTCATTTATTCGTTGTGTGATAGCATCTTCAATTAACATAATAGGTTAATAAATTTTTTAATAATTTATTGTATCCATGGCAATATGAAGCATAGGATGGTAAATTATTATTATTATTTAGAAAACTTAAATTATTACTATTGTTGAAGAATAAATTATATAATTCCTTATAATAAGGGTTGAAAAATTTCAGTTTTGGAATCTTAAAGTTTATTATATCGAATGTATCATCAGATATTTTTTTGTAAATTAAATAATAGAGAATAGCGATTGAAGTTTTTTCCTCTTGCCTATAATCATATAGCTTTATTTTATCAAAATCTATTATAAGCCTATTGAAAAAATCAAAAGATTTATTATGGATTTTAAAAATATCTCCATTTAAATAGCTTAATAAGGAATTAGTGAAGAAGCTAATATTATTTAAAAAATTCCAAAGATCATTAACATCGAATTCTTCAATTTCAATGTTTTCTGAGATTTCCATATGAATATCAGTTAAAATTCGTTTACTAACCTCAGGGACGACTCCATTTCCACAAATAGTGAAGTTTCGTACTAAATCAAAAGCACATCTAGTGTCTTCTTTTGATCCAATAGCGAATTTACCATCACTATTAAAGAAATTAATTGAAGAAATAGTTAGATGAATTAAAGCTAATAAGGCTAAATATGAATATTGTATATTTATTAAGCCAAAGGGTAAAAGAATAATAAAGATTATAAAGTCGAACAAGGGCCCTACATAATTATAAAATCTTAATTTTTTAAGTAATATAGTGTAATTAAGCTTTGATGAGATAGTAACAGCCTTAAAATGAGTTCTACTAGTTATTGGGTCTTCTTTTAAAGGCTTGAATTTAATATTAAATTTAGATTTATCAAAGTAAATTACAAAAGGAATAATGTAAATATAAGTAGGTTTTAGTTTCATTAATAAAGCAGTGATAATATGAATTAATTCATGAGCTATAATTATTAGATATTCTAAGATAACTATTTTTAATATTATAATAAAATAATCCAAAGCAAACCATCCATAAAAGTATTCTTAATAAATAATATATATATTAAGGGGAAAAAGTGAATGCTTTTTCTTAAAGAAATAAAGTTCTATAAAAGGTGAAACAAATGATTAAAATTAAAATAGATAAAGATAAAAAGAATAATCCAATATTTAAATTAAATATTAAAGAAGATGATGAAAAAAAATATCCTTTTATTAAAAGAGCATTAATAGATGGAAAAAGAATCTCTGGAAGGTATAATTATGAAATTCCATTAAGATATTTAATTCCTATTATAAATAATATAGAACCTGGAAGTATAGGCATAGATAATAAAAGTAAAATAGAATTTCTTGAATTCTATGATTTTTTTGAAGAAAAGTATTATTCAAGTTTTGAAGCAACTTCAAAATTCATGAAGATATGGAGAAAAGAAAGATGTCCTAATATATTTAAAATTAAGATTGATATAGAAACCTCAAGAGTTAGTAAGGAAGTTGTATTTAAGAAAATAGAAATTAACATATAAAGATAATAAGGGTGGGCAATTTGCCCACCTATAATTAATGAAGGAGATGAATTTATATGGATTAGCATTAAAGCTAATAGATATTAATAATTATATGGAGATAATTAGTAAGTGTTACTAAAAACAAAGGAATTGTTTACAAGTATAATAAAGTAGGATATATTTAGCTTAATAAGGGAGAAAAAAATATTTTTTTGAATTTATTCTATAATTGATATATACTTATTAAGTTGAGTGATTATTGGGAGTATAAATTAATGGGGAGAATGTAATGTTAATTAAAGTAGAGGAAAAACATAAATCAATACTAAAGATATTGTTTATTTTTATAGTGAGTTTAATTTTAATTCTTCAGTTTAGAAAGCTATTTCATGATTTTGACTTAGAAATATTCTATGGATATAGAGAAAAATTAACAATATTAACCTTAAGTTATATTACTATACTAGGTATATTTGCGTATTTGCCTCTTTCTCTATATGACTTTGTTATAAAGGAAACCTGTGAAATAAAATTAGATAATAAAAAACTATATAAGTCTTCTTGGATAGCTAGTTCTATATCAAGCATTATTGGATTTGGTGGAACAGCAGCCATTGCACTTAAGAGTTATTTATATTCACCATATATTAAAGATAAGACAACTTTAGTAAAAGAAGTATCTAAAGTAGTATTACTAAATTTTACTGGGTTTTCTACTCTTTGTTTATTATATTCAATATTTTATAGTAGAGATATAAATTTTTATAATCCTGTAAATATAGGAATATTAATGGCTGGATTATATACACCAATTTTGCTAATTTATAATTTAATTAAGTTAAAGGAAAATAGAGAAAAGAACTATTTTAAAACAATAAAAATTATGTCTCTTTCAATACTAGAATGGACAACCATGGCATTTTTATTATTTAGTATTTTAAGAGTTTTAGGTGCTGAGATTACCTTAACAAAGGTATTTCCTATTTATGTAGTGTCAACAGCTATAGGGATTGTAAGTATGATGCCTGGTGGACTAGGGGGATTTGATTTATCCTTTATAATAGGGCTAACAAATTTAGGTATTAATAAAGAAGAAGTTTTGCTAGCATTACTTTTATATAGAATTAGTTACTACATAGTACCATTAACTGTAGGTATATTTTTAATAATTAATGAAGTAAAGATAAAAGTTAATAAAGGATATATTGAAGCAATTGCTTTTTGTTTTAAAAAGGCAGGAAGTAGAATAAATTTAATAATAAAAGGCATTATAAGTAAAAAAGAAAGACAAAATTAATTAAATACAGCATTAAAAATATAGGTTAGTAAGTATAGTATTTACACTTACTAACCTATATTTTTGTGTAAATTATCACTTAAGCAAATTTTTATAAGTATTATCTATTAAGATAGCGCCTAAAGGGGCTGTAACTAGTATAGAAACTACTGC
>JAHAIU010000249.1 GCA_018372555.1 Clostridium sp. | reverse complement strand
TAATAATAATAGCTATATCTTTGAAAATTACTTAGTAAATTTCATATACAATAATATTTTTCCATTTACTGAATCTGAATCAATATTTGATGGATATATTATGCTTTTAACAAGATATTCATTTATTAGATTTTATCTTATTGGCAAATATCTACATAATAAAGAGGAATCTAAAGAAAGCATAGTTGAATTTATCCAAGTTTTCTCTAAAACTATAGAACATCACAAAAGTTTTTTAATTGATTCATTAGAATATATAAAAAAAAATGAATTTGATAACATGGAATTTGCTAAAACACTGTTATAATAAAGTAATAAGTAGCTACCATTAGCAGATTTTCACCTGTTAATTTAGTAGCTACTTTTAAATAGCTTCTACAAAATTTCTTGAGATATTAGAAGATTGAATGATTCTTATATATTTTGAAATATGTTATTATGATTAGGGAATTTTCATATTAAGATTGACTGTTTTAAATTAAAATAAAAAATTATGTAATATAAAGAAAAGTGTAGATAAGATAATTTTCGTAAATAGGAAGGATATGTAGTTTTGAGAATAAATAAGCTATTAAGCAACTATGGATATTGCTCAAGAAAAGAAGTAAGTAGATTAATTGAAGATAAAAGAATAATGGTTAATGGAAAGCTCTGTGAGCAAGGACAGTGGGTTGAAGAAAGTGATGATATATTATTAGATGGAGAAAAAGTTAAGAAAAAGGAAAGGGTATATATAGCATTAAATAAACCTAGAGGAATAGTTTGTACTTCATCAAGAGAAATAAAAGATAATATAATTGATTTTTTAAACTATGAGGAATATGTTTTTCCGGTTGGACGATTAGATAAAGATTCAGAGGGACTTATATTAATGACTAATGATGGAGAGCTTGCAAATAAAATACTATCTTCAGAGAATTATCATGAAAAGGAGTATATAGTAACTTTAGATAAAGACTTTGATGATGACTTTATTTATAAGATGTCAAATGGTGTTAATATACTAGGAACAGTTACAAGGCCTTGCAAATTAACAAGAATAGATAATAATACATTTAAGATAATTTTAACTCAAGGGTTAAACAGGCAAATAAGAAGAATGTGCAAAGCTTTAGGATATAATGTTATTAAATTAGAACGAATAAGGATAGTAAGTATACTTTCTGAAGGAATAGAACCAGGAAAGTGGAGGGAATTAACTAAAGAAGAAATAGAAAAATTAAATCCATAAAAACTAAATTTGAAGCTGGAGTAATTATATGAATAAAACAGAAAATGTTTTAAAGATAAAAGAATACGATAAATTTAAGTGTATAGCAGATAAATGCAAGTTCACTTGTTGTAAGGGTTGGGATATTAATATAGATACTAAGACTTACAATAAATGGAGAGAAAAAGATAATCTTAATTATCTTTTAGATAATGTAAGGTTTATAAAAAGTCATGGGGAAAATACATATTTAATTAAGAAGGAAACAAAGGGAGGATGTCCCTTTTTAAGTAATGAAGGATTATGTAATATAGTTATAGATCATGGTGATGAATATTTATCTTTAACTTGCAGAAGCTTTCCTAGAATAGAAAATGATTTTGAAGGCGTAAAAGAACTTACTTTATCTTGTTCTTGCCCTGAGGTAGTTAGCATAATTAGTCATATGAAAGAAAAAATTTATATAGATTTTAATGACTCTCTTTCTTATATTGAAGATTTAGGATGTCTAAAAATAAGGGAGAGTTTAGTTAATATAATTCAAAAAGAAGATATAAGTATAGAAAATAAATTTAATCTTTCTTATGATATGCTTTTTAATATGCTTGATAATGACGATTTAACTTATGAAAATTTAATAGAGTTTTTAGACAATTATAAATCTGAGAATTATATAAAAGAAGAATTAAATAAGTACATTGATTATGAGAAAACCGATACTAGAAAGTATTTTAAAGAAATAAATTCATTATTTATAGATATGATAGAAAATTATAGAAATGTTCCTGTTTTTGAAGATATTTTAAAGGATATTTATAAATTTGCTGAAGATATTAATATAGAAAAGTTTGTTAAAGATTGGGAAGGTTTTGGGGATTTATTTAAAGAATATGATAATTTAATTGAAAACTGTATCGTATCAAAAGTTTTAAGTAATTGTGTTAGTGATGATTTAGAAGAGATGATTATTTCTTTTGAAATGATTATATTGGAATACTTATTAATAAGACATGCTGTATTTTTAAGATATTATATTAATATAAAAAAAGAAATTAGTATCCAAGATGTAAAAGATTATATTGTAATTTTTTCAAGGATAATAGGTAATAATTCTGAGGCAGTAATAGAATTTTTATTAGATATATATGAAAGTGAAATATTAGAATTTGATTATATATGTTCTTTAATTTTAATCTAATAGAAATAAAGCTACAATAAAATATTAACAAATATGAACTTATTTAATGGAATATATATTTAAAGCTAAATTTAAATAAATTAAATCTATTTAAATTTACTACTAATGTAAAAGAAATAGTGGTTACTTGTAAAGAAAATGAGAAATATGATTTTATATAAAGGTGTTTTAATTCATGGGCAAGTGTAAATGAAGATCTAGTTATAGGAGTAGCTCATACCTTAATAGCAAAGAATTGGAACAGCATATTAAACAAAACTCAAATGTTAGCTTATCAAAGTTCAGATAGAGGTGGAGAAATTTCAATTAAACTGCTAGAAAATAATAGAGTGAAATTAAGTGAAGAAGCTATTATAGTTCTTAAAGGAGAAGTGTATTTATAAAGATAGAATTTTATATGAAAAAGCTTTAATAGATTAAAAACTATCAAAGAAAAGATTATTTTAAATAAGTAAAAAATAGTAAACTAGAGTTAAGAAGGGGAGAGGATAAATGGAAGAATTGAAAAATAGAATAAGAAAATTTAGAGATGATAGAGAATGGTTTAAGTTTCATACACCAGCTAATTTAGCAAAGGCAATAAGCATTGAATCTGGAGAG
Source organism: Clostridium sp. (assembly GCA_018372555.1). Classification (GTDB taxonomy): domain Bacteria; phylum Bacillota; class Clostridia; order Clostridiales; family Clostridiaceae; genus Clostridium. Next base: position 1,310 of record JAHAIU010000249.1, on the reverse strand, counting down.
TTATTAGAGCATTTCCTTTGGGATGATAATTATAATAAAGAAGAAGTATGTGAAGAATTAGCAGATGTTATGATTTATTGCTTACATATGGCAGATTCTCTAGGTGTTAATATAGAGGAAATAATGGATAAGAAGATGGACAAAAATGAAAAGAAATACCCAGTAGAAAAAGCTAAAGGAACAAGCAAAAAATATACAAAACTTTAAAGGAATGAGATCGAATTAAAGAAGGACTATATTGAGTTGGTAGATATTAGAAAGGTTTATATATCTATTTTATTATTATAAAATACTATATTTTTAACTTACTACAAAAACTGACGACTCACTAGTGTGAAAGCATAAAAGAAAAACATTGAATAGAGAATAAATATAGAGTATAAAGAAAAAAGAGATATAGCAATTTTTAGTATATGTAAGAATATTATAAAGTAAGAAATACTTATAGATATTTAAATAGAAGAATAAGAATGACAAAAATTCTTAAGATAAATTGTACCAAAAGCAGAGAGGAGGTACATAATGACAGTATCTATAAATGAAAAGAAATTAAGTGAAAAATTAATTAAATATAGACGTGAATTACATGAAAATCCTGAGTTATCATTAAAGGAATATGAAACAACAAAGCGTATCCGTAAGTGGCTAGAAGAGGAGAATATTAAAATTTTAGATTTACCACTAGAAGTAGGAGTTGTTGCTGAAATAGAAGGGGACTACCATGGGCCAACAATAGCTTTAAGAAGTGATATTGATGCTCTTCCAATTGTAGAAGAAACAGGATTAGATTTTGCATCTAAAAACTTAGGAGTAATGCATGCTTGTGGGCATGATTTTCATACTTCATCGATTTTAGGAGCAGCTATTCTTATAAATGAGAGAAAGTCAGAATTACATGGTAAAGTTAGAATTATATTTCAACCAGCAGAAGAAAATGCAAAAGGTGCAGATATTATTATTAAGGCAGGAGCTCTTGATAATGTAGAAGCTATATTTGGAATGCATAACAAACCAGACCTTCCTGTAGGTACAATTGGCATAAAATCAGGAGCACTTATGGCAAGTGTAGATAGATTTGAAATAGATGTAATTGGAGTAGGTGGACATGCGGGAATTCCAGATAATAGTATTGATCCTATTGTAGTAGGAAGTCAAATAGTTTCTAGCTTACAAACAGTTGTAAGTCGTAACTTAACTCCATTTAGTAATGTAGCAATAAGTATAACAAGGTTCCAAGCAGGAAACACCTGGAATGTAATACCTTCAAAAGCTGAACTTGAAGGTACAGTAAGAACATTCCAAAATGATGT
>JAHAIU010000248.1 GCA_018372555.1 Clostridium sp. | reverse complement strand
TTATTGCAGTTCAAGGATTTAATCCAGAAGGTCCTTATTATGCAATAATAATTATGAATTTATGTACACCTCTTATAGATTATTTAACAACTAAAAAATATAAGGTTAAGAAGGAGGCTTAATGTTATGAAGGAAAATTTTAAGCTAGGAGGAATCCTTCTTGTTATAACTATGATTGCTGGATTATTATTAGGGTTTGCTAATGATTTAACTAAGGAAGCAATTATAGAAAATTCTAAAATCAGCAAAGAAGATTTAAATTATATAATGCCAACAGCTGAAAAAATTCAAGATATGGATGTTGAATTAACAGAAGAAGGAAGCATTAAAGAAATATATGAAGCTGTTAATGGAAGTGATGTAGTAGGTTATGTTTTAAAAGTTACTACTAAGGGCTTCCATGGACCAGTAGATTTTGTAGTTGCAATTTCAAAGGATGATAAAGTTTCAGGTGTTAAGGTATTATCTCATAGCGAAACACCAGGACTTGGAGCAAAAATTTCTGAGGAGAAATTTATATCAAGATTTAAGGATAAGCCAGCTACAGAACTTTTAGAGGTTGTAAAAGTTACTCCTAATAAAGATATTGAAGTAGAAGCTATTTCAGGAGCAACAACTTCAAGTAAGGCATCTGTTACAGCAGTAAATGAAGCTATCACTTTTTATTTAGAGAATATAAAAGGTGAAGAGGTAGAGCAAAAGGAAGAAACTGATGCTGATACAAGTGCAAGTGCCAATTAGTAATTAATTAGGAGGAAAGTAATGAATAAATTAATTGAAAGATTAAAAAATGGAATAATAACAGAAAATCCAATTTTTGTTCAAGTTTTAGCTATGTGTCCAACTCTAGCAGTTACAACTAGTGCTAAAAATGCATTGGGTATGGGACTAGCTTCAACAGTAGTATTAATATTTTCTAATATGATGATTTCAGCAATTAGAAAACTTGTTCCTGATAAGATTAGAATACCTGCTTACATAGTAGTTATTGCATCTTTCGTTACTATTGTAGATATGTTAATGCAAGGATATATTCCAAGTCTTTACTCATCACTTGGTATATTTATTCCACTAATAGTTGTTAACTGTATTATTTTAGGTAGAGCAGAAGCATATGCTTCAAAAAATAAAATTTTACCTTCAATATTTGATGCTATAGGTATGGGATTAGGTTTCACTATTGCACTGTTTTTAATAGGTACTTTTAGAGAAATTTTAGGTGCAGGTCAAATACTAGGATTACAAGTAATACCTGAGGCTATTAAGCCAGCTTCTATAATGATATTAGCACCAGGAGCTTTCTTTACATTAGGAGGGCTTATGGTAGTGTTAAATGCTTACAATATAAATAAAGCTAAGAAAACTGGTGAAGAAGTTAAGACTTTAGAACATAGTTGTGGAAGTTGTTCAGGATGTGGTACTGGTGGATGTGGTACTTCAGATAAATTAGAAATAAAAGATATTAAGAAAAACTAGAGGGGTGTAACTTATGGAATTGTTTATGATTTTTATAGCAGCGATGCTAGTAAATAACTTTGTACTATCTAAATTCCTAGGGATATGTTCATTCCTTGGAGTTTCTAAGAAAAAAGATGCAGCAATAGGAATGGGACTTGCTGTAATGTTTGTAATGATATTAGCTTCTATTATGTCATGGCTTGTTTATAATGGCATATTAGTAACATTTGAACTTGAGTATTTAGATACTATTGCTAATGTATTAGTAATAGCTGCTTTAGTTCAGTTTGTTGAAATGGCTATGAAGAAGCTTTCACCAGCCCTTCATAAGGCATTAGGTATATATCTACCACTTATTACTACTAACTGTGCAGTTCTAGGTATGGCTACTCTTAATATACAAGAGGGATATACATTTATAGAATCTGTAGTTAACGGATTAGGAGCATCATCAGGATATATGCTATCTATAGTTCTTTTAGCATTTATTAGAGAAAGAATAGATAATAATGAAAACATACCTGTTGTTCTAAGAGGGTTACCAATTACATTATTTACAGCAGCATTAATGTCAATTGCCTTTTTAGGATTCCAAGGATTAATACACTAAGGGAGGGTTAATATGAATATTTTATATGCAACTTTAAGCTTAGGAGTATTAGGATTAGTTTTTGGAGTGCTTTTAGGTTTTGCATCAAAGGCTTTTGAAGTAAAGGTTGATCCTAAAATACCTAAATTGAGAGAATGTCTACCAGGTGCTAACTGTGGTGGTTGTGGATTTGCTGGTTGTGATGCTTATGCAGAAGCAGTAGTAATGGAAGGTGCTAAGCCTAACCTTTGTTCAGTAGGTGGAGCTAAAACAGCAATGGATATTGGAGAAGTCTTAGGAATATCAGTAGATGCAGCTGAGAAAATGACTGCTTATGTTAAGTGTAATGGAGATTGTGATTCAGCTAAGAACAGGTATGAATTAGAAGGGGTTACAGATTGTCTTACTGCTTCGTTAATGATAGATGGTGGAGCTAAATCATGTTCTTATGGATGTTTAGGACTTGGAACATGTGTTAGCGTATGTGAATTTGGAGCATTAGATATAGTTGATGGTGTTGCAAAAGTAAATGTAGAGAAATGTACAAACTGTGGAGCATGTATTAATATATGTCCAAAAGGACTAATAGAATCTGTACCTGTATCTAAGAAGGTAAGGGTTGAGTGTAATAACATTGAAATAGGAAGACATGTTAAGGAAAACTGTTCATCTGCTTGTATAGGATGTAAGTTATGTGAAAGAAACTGTCCAAAGGATGCAGTTCATGTAACTAATAACCTAGCTAAAGTAGATTATGATAAGTGTATAAATTGTCAAATTTGTACTAAGAAGTGTCCAACAGGGGCAATAAAACTTGCAATTAACAGTTAATAATTAGAGATATTAAAAGAAACTCCAGTGAATTTCTGGAGTTTCTTTTTTGATGTAAGAAATTAATTTGTTATAATTAGTACATTTTTTCGTATTAATTATTGATTCTATCTAGAGTTAAATATTCCAATTAAGGATAGAGATTTAACCCTAGCTTTAATTTCTTCTTTATCTAAAGTATATAAATTTAATTCCTTCATCCTGTCGAAGTATTCACCACCTGAGAAGGTATGTCTTATGCTTTTACCATTTTTTATTTCTAAGGTTTCATTTGCGTAAGCAATAATATCACCTATTGAGATTTCTCTAGGTAATGTTAATAAATCCTCACCTAAAATAAGTTTTATAGCATTATATCCAGCTAAAGCTCCAGTTGCTAAAGCTTCAGTATGACCTACGAAAAATCCTGATTTTTCTCCAGCACAAAACATATTATTTAAGCCAATCACCTTCATTGTATTTTCCCTAGGACTTGATGCTAAATATCTGATGGAATTAGAAGTACCTCCTGATAATGGATCGATATATCTTGCATTTTCAAGACCTTTTATCTTTCTTAGCTTTTCTATAGGATAATAAGAAGTCATTAGCTTAATATGTCCAGTATCTAAGAGAATAACATTTTCTGCAAACTCTTTAAGAGCATATTGTTGACATACTTTTTGGTTTAATTTTTCTAAATTTATATCTTCTTTAGGTATAGGTAGGGTAGCTACTCCGTTAATACGTAATTCCTCTAAAAGTTCATCTGATAAAGATTCCCTAGGCATTTCACAAGAACCGCTCATAGCCCCTGGAGTACCGTTAGATCTTTCGCCTATAATATCTTTAATTCCTGCCTTTAAGCTTAAACTTTCTCTACTACCAAAAGTAGGGCATCTTAATATACACATGGAGCATCCATTACCATATTTATTACAATTACTCATGGAGCCAGTAGATCCTGTAGTTTCTATAAATACATCTCCATGAATAAAAGTACCATCAGCTAACTTAATGCTTTTAATAGAATCATCTTCTAGTAAAACATTTACTGCTCTTGCTTTAAAATGAATGTTTATACCAAGAGATTCTATATATCTTCTAATTATAGGTTCAGCCTTTCCTATATCAGTTAAGCTAGCATGCTTATGCCCCGAAAAATCAACATTAGTATGAAGAGCTAAAGCATCCATAATATCAATAATTTCACCAGCACCAACATTTATTAATTCTTCAGCGGCAGTAAATCTTCCGTTATTTCTCATTATGCCACCTACATTACCTACACCTAGTAGCATATCTGATCTTTCAATAATATGAACATCAGCTTTCATCTTTCTTGCTTGAATAGCAGCTTGACATCCTGCAAAGCCTCCGCCAATTACAACAACTTTCATTATTTTTACCTCTAAAATTACTGTTTATATTAAAATATTCTATAATTTTTAAAAAGGTTCATTATAATAAAAGTAATTTTAAAA
>JAHAIU010000247.1 GCA_018372555.1 Clostridium sp. | reverse complement strand
TAATTCTTAATTTGGGATGTTTATGCGACAGCCCCGTCCTTTAGGATGATAATAATCAAAGATGGCAATAAGGAGGGATATTTATATGGAAAGAGAAATAATTTATGCCCATGAGCATGTAACTATAGATTTATCTGGAGTAAAAAAAGATGCAGATTGCTTCTTAAATAATAAAAATCAGACTATTGAAGAGTTTAAAGCTTTAAGAAGTAAGGGAGTTTCTACTATTATAGATGTTACTAATAGAGGAATGGGTAGAAGCACGGAATATGTTAGGGAAGTTATTAAAGAAACAGGTATAAATATTCTTCAGGCAACAGGATATTATAAAGAGCCATTTTTACCTGAAGAAGTATATAAATTAGATACTAAGGAAATGGCTAAAATCCTAATAGATGAAATTGTTATTGGAATAGATGGAACTAATACAAAGGCTGAAGTTATAGGAGAAATAGGAACTAGCTTAAATAAAGTTGAAGAAATGGAATTAAAGGTTTTTGAAGCATCTTCAAGGGCTCATATAGAAACTGGAAAGCCAATAATTACTCATACTACTTTAGGAAAGCTTGGGCTTGAACAAATTGAAATTTTTAAAAAGTTTAATGTGGATTTATCTAAGGTTACCCTTAGTCATATAGATTTAAGTGGTGACTTAGATTATATGATTAGATTACTCGATACAGGAGTTAATATTGCCTTTGATACAATAGGGAAAAATAATTATCAACCAGATGAAGATAGAGCAGAATGGTTAAAAGAATTATGTGATAGAGGATATAGTAATCAAATAGTTATGTCTATGGATATTACTAGAAAATCACATTTTAAAGAGAATGGTGGACTTGGTTATAGCTATTTAATAGATAACTTTTTACCAAGATTATATGAAAAAGAAATTTCTAACAAGCATTTAGAAAATATGCTAGTTAATAATATAAAAAATATTTATAACCTGAAGTAGGAGGAAAGTTATGAAGACATACCCATTGCACTCAATAAGTTTAGAAGAAGCAAAGAAATTACAATTTAAAATTATAGATACAATAACAAAGCATTTTGATGGCAGAGAAGTGTTATCTCTAGGAGACTTAGGTGTAGTAAAGGGATTAAATAAACCAACCTACACAAAAAAGGTTGAAAGTGTTTTTGCAGAAGTATTTGATGCTGAATCAGCTATATTAGTAAGGGGAGCAGGAACTGGTGCTATAAGATGGGGACTAATTAGCTTTATGAAAAGTGGAGATACTATTTTAGTTCATGATGCACCAATTTATCCAACTTCAAAGGTTACTATAGAAACTATGGGACTTAATATAGTTACAGCTAACTTTAATGATATTGGAGATATTAAAGAAGTAATTTCTAAACATCCAGAAATAAAGGGTGCCTTAGTTCAAAATACTAGACAAAAGATAAATGATTCTTATGATTTTGAAGAAGTAATTACTACTATAAAAGAAGCAAATGAAAATATAAGAATAGTTACAGATGATAATTATGCAGCTCTTAAGGTTAAGAAAATCGGAAATCAATGTGGAGCTGATCTTGGAAGCTTTTCTTGCTTTAAAGTATTAGGACCAGAAGGTGTTGGAGTTTTAATAGGAAAGAAAGATTTAATAGATAAGGTGTACTCTTTAAATTATTCTGGTGGAAGTCAAGTACAAGGACATGAAGCTATGGAAGCTTTAAGAGGATTAGTTTATGCTCCAGTTTCTTTAGCAATTCAATCAGAAGTTAATGAAGAGTTAGTTACTAGACTTAAGAGTGGAGAAATTCCAGAAATTAAGGATGCTTTCTTAGCAAATGCTCAATCTAAGGTATTATTAGTAGAGTTTAATGAAAATATTGCTGAGGAAATTTTAGAATTGACTACTAAATATGGTGCTGCATCTCATCCAGTAGGTTCTGAATCTAAGTATGAGTTTGTACCAATGATGTATAGAGTATCAGGTACATTTAGAGCGGCAGATCCAACTCTTGAAAAAAGAATGATTAGAATAAATCCAATGAGAAGTGGTGCAGATACAATTATAAGAATTTTAAAAAGTGCAATAGAGGAAGTAAAAAATAAATAGGGGGAGTAGATATGTTTCTTGAAAAAACTGTAGAAAGAAATAAAGAATTAGTTCAAGCTGCATTTAAGCTCCATAAAGAAGGATTAATTTTACCAGATACTTATGTTATAGATTTAGATACATTAGTTGACAATGCTAGAAAGATAAAAGAGGAAGCAGATAAATATGGGATTAAGCTGTATTTTATGACTAAGCAAATAGGAAGAAATCCTGTTATTTCAAAAGAGTTTATGAAGCTTGGTTATGATGGAGCAGTAGTAGTAGATTTTAAAGAAGCTGAAGTAATGATTAATAATGATATTAAAATTGGGCATGTTGGACATTTAGTTCAAATCCCAAAGGCTTTAGTAGAAAAGGTAGTTAAATCAAAACCAGATTATGTAACTGTTTATACAATAGAAAAAGCTAAAGAAATTAATGAAGCTTGTGAAAAACTTGGTCTTAAGCAAAATATTATGTTAAGAGTACTTGGAGAAAATGACAATTTATATTCAGGACAATATGGTGGGTTTAAATTAGAAGAACTTAAGGAAATAGGAAGAGAATTATTAAAGCTAAAAAATTTAAATATTGCTGGAATCGCATCTTTTCCATGTTTCTTATATGATGAAGCAAGTAACGAAATTAAAAGAACTAGAAATATAGACACAATAAAAGAAGCAAAAACAATACTGGAAAAGGAATTTGATATAAAAATAGAGCAGCTTAATATGCCTTCAGCTACTTGCGTAAACTCTATAAAGAAAATCAGTGAAGAAGGTGGAACTCATGGAGAACCAGGACATGGTTTAACCGGAACAACACCTTATCATAAAGCAAATGATGCTGAAGAAATACCAGCAATGGTTTATGTAACAGAAGTATCCCATAACTTATTAGATAAAGGATATTGTTATGGTGGAGGTCACTATAGAAGATCTCATGTGGAAAATGCTTTAGTAGGGGAATCTATTGAGAACTACAAAATGGTTAAAGTAACTCCACCTACAGATGAAAGCATAGATTATCACTTTGAGTTATCAGAGAACTGTAATGTTTCTGATACAGTAATTATGGCTTTTAGAACACAAATTTTTGTAACAAGAAGTAATGTTGCATTAGTAAGAGGAATAAACAAAGGGGAACCTGAAATAATTGGAGTTTATGACTCTCAAGGGGTAGAGATTAAAGCTATATAGATAAGAATTACTAAAATAAAAATAAATATAAACTAGTTTTTGAAGATACTTTATTAAAAGAAATGGATGCAAGAGGTTGGGATAGGCTAACAGTTTGTTGAAGTTTCTTTTTATTTATAATTTTATGATTCTCTGAGATGTAAAAATTAAATTTCTAATTTTTGTGATTAATTAGGGTGTAAGATTTGGAATTCTAAATTTATTGTTTTATGAAATTAAACCTTGAAGAGTATTAAAAAACTAAAAATAAAGGAGGTTTTTATAATGAAAAAATTTATAGTAATAGTTCTTGATGGTTTTGGTATAGGTGAAATGGATGATGTTAAGGTGACAAGGCCACAGGACATAAATTCAAATACATGTCTTCATATTTTAGAAAGAAGAAAAGATTTAAAATTACCTATTTTAGAAAAGCTAGGTTTAATGAATATATTAGGAGAAGAAATCAATGGAATGAAGGCAAATCCAAAGGCTACTTATGGTAAGGCTAATTTGACACACTTTGGGGCTGATACTTTCTTTGGACACCAAGAAATAATGGGGACAAAACCAAAGATGCCTTTTAGAGAACCTATTAAAAATAAAATAGATGAAATTTATAAGGCGATAAAAGATGCAGGATATAAGGTAGAATATAAAAAAGGAAAGAAAGAAAAATATCTTGTAGTAGAAGATGCTCTAACTATTGCTGATAATATAGAATGTGATTTAGGACAAGCATTTAATATAACATCAGCTTTAGATTTAATTCCTTTTAATAAGGTTCTAGAAGTAGGTCATATAGTAAGGTCTATTGCCACAGTACCAAGAGTAATTACTTTTGGAGGCAAAGGCATTACTTTAGAAGATATATTAAATGCTGAAGAAGAAAAAGAAGGTGGATATATTGGTATAAATGCTCCTAAGTCAGGGGTTTATGATAATGGTTATGAATGTATTCACTTAGGCTATGGAGTTAACCCAAAAACTCAAGTATCAACTATTTTATCAGAAGAAAATATACCAGTATATTTATTAGGAAAAGTTGCTGATGTAGTTATAAATGAAAAAGGTACAAGCATACCTATGGTAGATACGGAAAAGGTACTTAAAAGAACTA
>JAHAIU010000246.1 GCA_018372555.1 Clostridium sp. | reverse complement strand
TAAATATATATTAAGGTAAATGGGAACATAATAATTTTTATTTAGCTTCTTCTTTAACTTTACCAAGGGCAAAGAATCCTATTACAAATAGAACTATAAGGCTTAGAATTCCATTTCTTGTTTGTCCTGTTGCTTGAGTGATTATTGCAACTAAGAAGGGACCAATTATTGCTGCAAATTTTCCAAAGATATTATAGAATCCAAAGAATTCATTTGCACTTTCTTTGGGTACCATTTTACCAAAGAAAGATCTTGAAATTGCTTGTATTCCACCTTGAGCAGATCCAACAGCCATTGCAAGTATCCAGAAACCAAGGGCAGTTGTAATAAAGTATCCATAAATACAAATTATTATATAAGTAATTATTCCTACATAAAGAAGTTTTTTAGCTCCAACTTTTTCTGCAAGCCTTCCATAAAGAATTGTAAAAGGAAAGGCTACAAATTGTGTTAATAATAATATTATAAGTAATGATACCATTGATATTCCAAGGTCTGTTCCATAGGATGAAGCCATTCCGATTATTGTATCAACTCCATCTATATAGAAGAAGTATGCTATTAGGAAAATGAATATATTCTTATGACTTTTTATAGCTTTTAATGTTTTAAGTAATCTTTCAAAGGATTTCTTAATAGGTTCCTTTTCAGGTTCTATATAATAAACTTGATTAACATTTTTCAATATTGGAATAGTAAATACAAGCCACCAAACAGCTGTTATTAAGAAGGTTATCTTACAAGCTATGGGTAGTGATATAGGTAGTATCTTCATTTGAGAAAGTAAAACTACTGCAATAGATATTATAAAAGGTATAGTACTTCCTATATATCCAAGAGCAAAACCTGATGAAGATACCTTGTCCATTCTTTCTTTAGTAGTTACATCTACTAAAAAGGCATCATAAAATATATTTGTACCTGAAAATCCAACTAAGGCAAATCCATAACAAATAAGTAATAGTATAGGATTATTTGCTGGAACAAAGGCAAGCAGTGTAGTAGCTAGTACTCCAACACTAAAGAATGTCTTAAAGAACTTTTTCTTATTACCTTTATAATCTGCTATTGTACCTAGAATTGGTGCAAGCATTGATATAACTAGAGTAGATAGGGAGATAGTATATCCCCATAGTGCAGTTGAGTTAGAAGAGGACATTCCTCCAGCCTCAGCTACAGATTTAAAATACATTGGAAGGATCGATGAAGTAATAGTCATTGAGTAAGCCGAGTTAGCCCAATCATAAAGAGCCCAGCTTAATTCTTGTTTAGTTAAACCTTTCATAATTTCCCCCTTTTTTTACGATTAACAATTGGCAATTAACAATTATCAATTAATGTGGAAATTCAGCAGACTGAATTTCTTGTTTTTAGAATCAGTCTTATACATCTATTAACTTTATATTTAGATATTCATTGACTTTATATTTAGATTAAGAATTATAAAATGACATATTTACTTTTAGGCAATAAGATATAGTTTTAAATTGAATTATTATTTTTATTATCTAATTTATTTAAAATAGCATCTACTTTTTTATCTAGCTCGTTATGCTTATTTATAAAATTCCTAATAATTTTTATGAACTTATAAATTAAGAGGATAACAGATATTAATAAAACAATATTTAAAATAGTAGCAATAATCGCCGCTATACTAATATCAAGTATTATTTGAATCACTCCTTGTCTGATAACTGATTTGGAATTAATATTATTAATAACTTACAATAAATTTATAAAAATCAGTATTATTTAATTTAACAATTATCAATTAATGTGGAAACTCAGTAGACTGAATTTCTTATTTTTAGAATTAGCAATTATTATAGATATTCAGTATGATTAGTTTACTAGAATTCTATCTTCAGAAACCCCATCTACAGGTCCAAGGTTAAGATCTAATAGTTTTGCAAGAGTAGGACCATGATTTATAAGTTTGCCACCATTAATCTCAATTCCTTTTTTTATTCCACAGCCATAGGCCATAAAGAAGGTAGTATAATTTTCCTTACTTGTATGATAGCCATGAGTAGCTTTAGTTCTATGAGACACATTGCCCACCTCATTTTCAGGAACTTTTTCAACAAAGTCTCCCAAGGCTTCATCTATAAAGTAATAGCCAAGAGAACCTTCTACCATAAAGCTACAATTAGGATCTGCTCCTTCTTTTTCTGCTTCTTCACCGTTTAAAATAAATTCTATAGGCGAATCTTTTGAATTTAGAACATTATCCAATATTTCATTAACCTTCTTATATGTTTCAGTATCATTTTTGTCTTTTAAGTAGACATAAGAAGAGCCATCACAATTTTTTGCTACTGCTTTATAATTAGTGATTTTACCTTTTGAATCTACTGATAAAAGATTGTTTTCTCTAAAGAGTGAGTTTAATCTAATCATATAATCGCCATCTAAAGCACTATGATCTCCTAGTGTAACTATAGTACTTTCTTCAAATATATTTGCTTCTTTTAAAGTGTCTATTATTTCTCCAAGTCTTTCATTATGCCTCAATAAAGCATCATTAGCTTCCTTGCTATCATATCCATGATAATGTCTATTAGTATCAACATCAGTATAATGAATAAGTAATAAATTAGGTTTATATTTAGAGATAGTATATTTAGCTGATTCATGAACAAAGTTATCAAGTTCAGGTTGAGCTAAGCCTTTTCTTAAGTAGCCAAACTTTTTATTTAAATCTAACTGATAAGAAACACTACCTGACATTGCAGACATAACTAATTGATTTTGCCAAGGCTTTGGAGCAAAGATTTCAGTTAAGTTGTATTTTATCTTACTTCTCCCAGAAACTGGCCATAGTAGAGAAGCTGTTGTTAAGCCTTTTTCTATTGCTAAATCATAGAGAGTTTTACCTTTAATATATTTTCTGTACCAGTACCAATTTGGATTAAGGTCAGAAAATTTATTTAAAGTATTATTAACTATTCCATGATTTTTAGGATATAATCCAGTCATTATTGTTGCGTGAGCTGGATAAGTTAAGGTAGGATAAACACTTTCCACATTAGTAATTAAACTACCATTATCTATAAGATATTTAAAGTTACTTAATTTCTTTAATTTTGAAACATCCTCTGAAGACACAGCATCAAAGGAAATAATTATTAAATGTTTAGTTTTCAATTCTTTCGCCATCCTTATGAAATTGGTCCATATGTTAATTATACCTAATTATTAAATGAAATAGAATATCAGTTATGTAATAATAATGTTAAAATAAGTTAATTATTTTAACATGTGAATATAACATAATGATATGTATTAACTTTCCGATTTTTAAATAATTTCGAATTTAAAGTGCGGATTTTAATGTGATTTATATTGTGAAAGTGCTTGTAATTTTTATTGTGAAAAACTTTTTTCACCTCAAAACCGAATCCATTGACTTCCTTTTGTAGCCATTTATTTTATGGAACATATTATATTTATAATTGCCCTCATATTTAAATCTTAAAACATATACTGTAATATACTATCTAAAGTAAAATTTCAGGAGATAAAGATGCTAATGAATAGGTAGGGTAGTAAGAGACTTTATAAGTTATTAAATGTAGCTAGATTAGTAGAGAAAAAAATAAGATTTGTAGAAATATTAGAGCGGGGTGGTATGAAAATGAGTAGGGATAATTGTAATCCCTTTGCTGTTGGAGAAGTACCTCCTTGCAGTGAGTTTTTAGGTAATAGCAATCCAATAATTAAAGATGGGGAATTAATTTTTACAAATAATAATAGAATATTTTTCTTTATAAGCACAAATTCAGCAATTAATAATACAAATAATAACTGTTCCTTTGGAAATTCAAATGTTGAAACAAACCTGCAAATTAGTTTGGCTACATATTTAATAGGGATATATATTAATGAAGTAGAGCTTGGGAATGTTCAGCATTCATCAAAGAATATTATTCATAATGATGAAGCAGCTAATAACTTTATTAATGAAACCCTTGAAAATATGCCTAAAGTAACAGTTGATTATACGCCATCTTTAAATATGGTTATATCCAACCATAATGCTATTCTTCCACTTTATACAAATACAATAAATATTTCTCCATTAAATTACTATATATTGTTTATATTAAATAGGTTAGAGCAAGATCCAGGATTATTCTTTGGAAATAATGCTTATGTAAGTGATGACCAAATTAATTTTAGTCTGGCAGCCTTAGCATTAAGATTTCCATTGTAATATGAGATAATATTATCTTAGTTTTATTACTAGAAAATAATATATATGACTTAGTAATCCTTCATATAATGATTTCTCTAAATTAATAATTAAAAGTGAAGAATTAAAATTAATGAATAAACTCATTTATGAGT
>JAHAIU010000245.1 GCA_018372555.1 Clostridium sp. | reverse complement strand
GATGTTACCAATAATAATAGTATTTATAATATTCCAAAAATGGATTATTGAATCTATTGCTATTACTGGGATTAAGGGATAATTGGTATGGAGTTAATATACCCAAATGAACCAAAAGCAAGGTTTATTGAAAGTAACTTTGAAATTGATAATTTAAAATTATGGGGAACATTTGGAGCTCATGATCCATCTATATTTAAGGATGATGATATTTATTATGTCTTTTCTACAGATGTATTAGAAAAAAATATAATGAAGCCAGCTATACAAGTAAGAATGTCAAAAGATTTGATAAATTGGGAATATATAGGAACCGCAGTGGATAAAGTGCCTAAACTTGCTTACGAATGGACTAAATCTAAAGGAGTTTGGGCTCCTGAGGTAATAAAAATTAATGGTAAGTATTACTTATATTACTGTGCTTCTACATTTGGTAAAACTAGATCATGTATAGGATTATTAAAGTCGAACTCTATAAATGGCCCTTGGATAGATACAGGAATAGTTATAAAAACAGATTTTAATGACAATAGAAATGCTATAGATCCAAACTTAATATTAGATAAAGAAGGCAGACTTTGGATGGCTTATGGATCTTTTTGGACAGGCATATATATAGTAGAATTAAATAAATATACAGGTAAGTTACTAATAGAAAGTGATATTGGAAAGCAAATAGCCTGTAGAAATCATTTCGTTGATGGAGCGATAGAAGGTCCGTATATAGTATATAATATTGAGTTTGATAAATATTATTTATTTGCCTCATACGATTCTTTATCTGCGGATTATAATATTAGAGTTGGAAGATCTGATAATATAGATGGTCCGTATTTAGATATTAATGGAATAGAAATGACAGATATTAATGTTGAAAATCATAATTATGTAGGAAATAAGATTATAGGGAGCTATAGATTTATTAAAAGCCATGGATGGTTAGCTCCTGGACATAACACTGTACTTAATGATAATGAAAAATATTATTTAGTACATCATATAAGAAAAGCTGATAATCCAAATAATTTTTATATGAATATAAGAAAATTATTTTGGAGTGAAGATGGATGGCCGATGACATCTCCAGAAAGATATGCAGGTGAGATTGAGCAAGAAATAAAAGAATATTTACTACCAGGAAATTGGGAAACTATAATTTTATATAGAGATATAAATAGGATTATAGATTCTAAAAAAGTATATTTTAGTAATTATAAAAGCATATCTGGAGATTTAAATGGTAACTGGATATTTTATGAAAAAGATAACATTGAAATTCAATTATGGATAGCCAATAAGATAGAGATATTTAAAGGTAAAATTAGTACTGCTTGGGATTGGGAATCAAATAACCCGACGATAATTTTGACTGCTATTAATGAAATAGGAATATCTTTATGGGGAAAAAAACAAATTAATAGAAATCAATAATAAATGTATTAGTAAATTTTGACATGATCTCATTTATAGAAATATATAAAGTAAGTTTTATTTCTATAAATGAGAGAATTTCATAGTTACTAGTACTTTTTTTATAACTAACAAAAAGTAAAGTGGAGAATATAGATATTTCTCCACTTTTAGTTATATATTATACGAACATGAATTCCTTGATTATAGTTACCAAAGTCTTTACCAAAGATAGTTAATCCACCTATATGCTTTGCATTTTCAGGAACAGATATCTTTAAAGAAATATCACTTTTATAACTTAAATTTAAATCTTCTAATGTTATATCTGATATTTTTAATCCATCTATAAAGGTACCATATTGGTTTATTGATAATAGTTTTAAAAGCCCATATTGATTCCAATTTGGGAACCACCAAGATGGTGTAAGCAATCCTTTATTATCTCCAAAGTCACCAGGACTAGTCCAACATCCAAGATTTATATCATTTATAGAAAAATATATATCAGAAGGCCAATCATTACATATACCAGGAGCTTCGGAACTTATTTCCATAGAAAGTTGAATTTCTGAAAAGTTTTTATTAGGTTTTAAATAATTTGGAATTTTATATTCTATAAAGCCCTTTGTAAACCATAGTATAGATGCATTAATTCTTTCTGGATCTGCAAAATAGTTTGGATTATCAACTTCACCAATTAATTTATCTTTAGTTGCAATACCGCAAGTAGGCTCTATTTCATAAGATGAATAATGGCCTATAGATAAATCTAAATCATAAGAGTTTTCTGGATTATCTAATTCCATATCAACGATAATTTTATTTTCATGTAGTGAACAGATTTTTTGTAATCCATGTTTAGCAGTTAAATTATTTGTAACTATAAGCCCACATTCTTCTAATTTTTTTATATGCATAGTTAAAGCACCATTTGTTAAATTAAGTTTTTCAGATAATTCATTTATATTTAGTTGCTTATATTCTGAAAGTAAATTTAAAATATCTATTCTTACCTCTGAACTTAAAGCTTTAAAAATTGAAATACCGTCTTTTAAATCTTTTATATGTATCATACGTAGTATTTATTCTTAGAGAAGGTAAATCTCTAAAAAATCTCCTTTCTATTAGTTTATTATTGAAAATTTTTCATTATACTATATTTGTTATATATTTATATAAAACAAATGCTATCATCATTCTATTTTAAATATGTATTTTCTATGAAGAAAAATACATGCTTCATATTTTTTGCGATTAAAAAACAACTAATGCTTACAGTAAACAATGTGATTATTGATTTAGAATTTATCAAAATAAATATACTCAATAATATAATAACTAAATTAATTATTGAAGTAAAAGGATTTTTTATTAAAAGATAGAATGAAAGCTTTAGTGTATCTATGGTATTAATAGTGTATTTAGATATAATCATTAATGAATAGGACATTAAAAGTATATTTATAACTAGCATTATAGTTAGTGGAATAATTAAAAATAAAAACTTACTATTAACAAAACATAGCTTAATATCAAAAATAATTACAAAAGCTATTATTAATAGAGGTACCCATACCTTTAAAGAAATAAAAAAGTTTTTTTTGTAGCCTTGAAAAAATGATTTAGTTACACCGAAATGTTCATCAGATATTACCTTATTATTAAAAGAAATTAATGCAACTAATGCTGGACCCAATAATACTGATGATATAAAAAATATAAATAAATTATAAAATTTTAGTTCCAATAAATATATTGATAGAATTAAAAATATATTACATGCTGCAAAGTAAATACTTGATAAAAAAGATAAATGTAAATAGTTGAAAATTTTACTGATTTTATTTTCGTTAGAATCGGAATAGTCAATCATCGTATCACCTCTAAAATATATTAATATAAGTATATTTTACCATTATATTTTAGAAAAGTCTAAAATAATTTATTAATATTTAAATATATTTCTAATAAAACTGAGATACAGTTTATACTGTAAATTATCTGTTTACAAAATTATAAAGTCTATTTAGTAATGTAGTAAATGGATAATTTTTTATTTTAATATTTAAAAATAAATTACTAATACTATTTATATATAATAATATTTTAACAACGTTTGTAAGTATGGGTTTCAATATTTAAAAGTTCATTGCTTTAGCTTTCAGTAATATTATATAGTTGTATACTTAAAGCTTATTTAAGCAATTAGGAGGGAAGAGCATGAAAATAGATTATAAGATTAAGATGAATACTGGTAATGAAATTTACCAATTTGGCTTAGGGGTTTGGAGAAGCGGAGAAGCTACTAAGGATGCAGTTCTTACTGCATTAAAGCTTGGTTATAGACATATAGACGCAGCTGCAATATATGGAAATGAAGAAGCTGTAGGTGAAGCTATTAGAGAAAGTGGAATTCCTAGAGAAGAGTTATTTATAACAACAAAGTTATGGAATCAAGATATGAGAGATGAAAGAGCAATGGAAGCTTTTGACACTAGCTTAAAAAAGCTTGGATTAGATTATGTTGATTTATACTTAATTCATTGGCCAGTTAAGGATAAATATATTAAGTCATATAAGGTTATGGAAGAGATATATAAGAGTGGTAGAGCAAAAGCTATTGGAGTGTCTAACTTTAAAATTCATCATTTAGAGGATTTATTAGCTAATATAGAAATAGTTCCAGCAGTTAATCAAATGGAATTTAATCCTCAAATGCAGGATAATGCTCTTTTAGAAATGTGTAAGGAAAAAGGGATAATTTTTGAAGCTTGGTCACCTCTTGGATCAGGTGCTTGCTTAGAAAATGAGGAAATAAAGAAAATAGGTTAAAAATATAATAAGTCTGTAGCACAAGTAATTATTAGATGGATATTACAAAAGGGGATAGTAGTGTTCCCTAAGTCTGTTCATAAAGAAAGAATAAAAGAAAATGCTGATGTATTT
>JAHAIU010000244.1 GCA_018372555.1 Clostridium sp. | reverse complement strand
TAATATAGTTATTATAGAAGAAAATAATAATATCCAACTAGTTGCCCCTACTACAAAACTCACCATTGAGTCCACATCAGCCATAGCTGCCTCTAAACTCTCCCCAGTACTACTAACATTCGTTACTAGATAATAAACCATTAAACCTATTGATGCAACTATTGAAACTACAAGTTGTATTACAAAGCTTAATAATAAATACCCCAAAGATGCAAAAAAACTCTTAACTTTACTACCCATAAAACACCATCCTTTACAAAAATATTGTTAGTTATTTAATTATATATTAATTATACCCATATTACCACAAATATAACATTTTATTCAAAAGATAATGTTATATAAATTAGAATAATTTAGCTTCAAAGCTTTATTTTTTCTTACTCATAGTTTAAAATTAAAGAAACACTTTATTAATAATTGATTTAAAAGTAAAAAATAGTATATAACTATATATAAGAATAAAAAGTTTTTTAGGAGAGGTACTAATATGTCAAATGAAAACATATCATCTAACTTTATAAGAAATATAGTAATTGAAGACTTAGAAAGTAAAAAGCATAGTGAAATAATAACTCGTTTTCCGCCTGAACCAAATGGATATTTACATATAGGGCATGCTAAATCAATAGTATTAAACTCAGGACTTGCAGAAGAATTTAAAGGCAAATTTAATCTAAGATTTGATGATACTAACCCAACTAAGGAAGATACAGAGTATGTTGAATCAATAAAAGAAGATGTTAAATGGCTTGGTGGAAATTGGGATAATCTTTATTTTGCATCTAATTACTTCGATATCATGTACGATAAAGCAAAGTTACTAATAAAAAAGGGCTTAGCTTATGTTTGTGATTTAAATGCTGATGAAATAAAAGAATATAGAGGAACTTTAACTGAACCTGGAAAAGAAAGCCCTTATAGAAATAGATCTGTAGAAGAGAATCTTGATTTATTAGAAAGAATGAAGAATGGTGAATTTAAAGATGGAGAAAAAGTTCTAAGAGCAAAAATAGATATGTCTTCTCCAAATATAAATATGAGAGATCCAATTATATATAGAATTGCTCATGCAACTCATCACAATACTGGAGATAAATGGTGCATATATCCTATGTATGATTTTGCACATCCTCTTGAAGATGCAATTGAAGGAATAACTCATTCAATCTGTACTTTAGAATTTGAAGATCATAGACCTCTTTATGATTGGTTTGTAAAAGAATGTGAAATGGAAAGTACTCCAAGACAAATAGAGTTTGCAAGACTTAATATTACTAATACTGTTATGAGTAAGAGAAAACTTAAGCAATTAGTTGATGAAAAGATAGTTGATGGATGGGATGATCCAAGAATGCCTACTGTATCTGGATTAAGAAGAAGAGGATACACTCCTGAAGCTATTAGAAACTTCTGTAGCGCAATTGGAGTATCAAAGGCTAACTCTCTTGTAGATTCTCAAATGCTTGAATACTTTATAAGAGAAGACTTACAACTTAAAGCAAATACAGCTATGGCTATTATGAGACCTTTAAAGGTTGTTATAACTAACTATCCAGAAGGTCAAACAGAAATGCTAACTGTTTCAAATAATGCTAAAAATGAAGAAGCAGGAACTAGAGAAGTTCCATTCTCAAGAGAAATATATGTAGAGCAAGAAGACTTTATGGAAGTACCAGTTAAAAAGTACTTTAGATTATTCCCAGGTAATGAAGTAAGATTAATTGGAGCTTACTTTATTAAGTGTAATGAAGTAATAAAAGATGAAAATGGAAATGTAGTTGAATTACATTGTACTTATGACCCTGAAACTAAGAGTGGTTCTGGATTTACTGGAAGAAAGGTAAAAGGAACTATTCACTGGGTAGATGCAAAAACTGCAAAACCAGCTGAATTTAGATTATATGAGCCATTAATATTAGATGATGCTCCTGAAAATGAAGGTAAGCATTTCTTAGAACAAATAAATCCTAATTCATTAGAAGTTTTAGAAGGATTTATAGAAGAAACTACTGCTAAAATAGCAAAACCACAAGACAAATTCCAATTAGTTAGAAATGGATTCTTCAATGTTGATCCTAAATACACTACTGATGATAAGTTAGTATTTAATAGAATAGTATCACTAAAGAGCTCATTCAAAATTAATAAATAATAAAATTCTAGCATTTTATTAATGAAAAAATTAAAGAATTAAAAGCTCTTAAATAAAAATATTTACAGATTTCTATTTAAGATTATCTTTAGAATAAAGGAGGTTTTGCCTAGCAAAACCTCCTTCCTTCATTTTTTCATTCCTTCATTTTTATTATCATCTTCCTAAGTCTTATACAAGGAACTTCTCTACAACTTCACTTAATCGTTGTGCTAATTCAGCCTGACTTTGAGCTGTAACTGCAATTTGATCTATTTCATGTGTAGCATCATTTATATTATCCTTAACTAAGGCTACACTTGTCGTGGAAGTTGTCATAACTTCTACTAAGTTCTTAATAGCATTATTAATACCCTTTACTATTTCAGCTATTTCATTACTCATATTTGATATTTCAATGCTCATTTCATTAATAAATTCACCATCTTTTTCATACTGAGTACCTATATTCACAAAGTTCTTAAATTCCTTCATAATTTCCCCATTAATAAATTCTAGTAGTTTACCACTAGTTTCATCAATACTTGAAAATGCTTTTTGAATATCACCTATTGTTTCCTTTACCGAGTGAACTGAATTCTTAGATTCTTCAGCCAAGTTACGTACTTCTTCTGCTACAACACTAAATCCCCTGCCATGCTCCCCTGCTCTCGCTGCTTCTATAGCTGCATTAAGTGCTAAAAGATTAGTTTCTTCGGATATTTCCTCAATGGTATTTGCCATAGTAGCTATTTCATTAATTACCTTAGCCTTTTCAATAGCTGCAATAATTTCTCCCTCTACCTTTTCATACACATTGGCAGTGCTATCTATAATTCCTTTAGTATTGACTTTTATCTCTCCTGCTCTACCTTTTACTGCCTTAGAATTTTCATTTCCCTCTTCAGCTTTTTCTGCTAAAACTACTACATTTGACTTAACTGTAGATATAGATAAATATAACTCTTCAGCAGTGTTGCTTGACTCATTTATCACAGCTGTTATTTCATTAGTAGAATTATTTATTTCCTCAAGCTGAGCAGTCATTTCCTCTATATTTGCTGATAATTCTTCACTTGAAGCAGTTATATCCTCAGCTCCATTTATTACAATTTTAATAAGCTCCTTTACATTATCCTGAGCATTATTCAATGCATCACCAATATCTTTAAATTCATTTTTAGATTTAATATCGATTCTTTCAGAAAGATTATATTCTGATAATCTCTTTGCAAGAGCTAAAATCTTATTAAGAGATCCTGTTATCCCCCTTGTCATACTAACTGAAATTAAAATTGCAATTAATGATGCTAGTGCTAATATTACACTTGTTAATTTTATAGAATATGAATATGTATCTTCATTTTTATTTAACGCTTCTTCTGCCCACTGATTATTAAGATCTATAAGATTATTTATCTTCCATTTACACTTATCAATAAGTTCATAATAAGTTGGCATTATTACTGTTGCTTCAACATGTTTATTTTCATTTATCAGCTTAATAATCTGACCTCTTCTAGCCTCATACTCCTCAAGATTTTTCTCTAACTCAGTGAAAAGCCTTCTATCTTCTTCCCTAGTTATACCTTCTTCGTAAGACTTAACTGCTTCAGAACTACTTTTCTGTATTGCTTCCAATTCAGTTAATATTTCTGATTTCTCATCTTCACTTTTGGCATTTAATAAATCTTCAATCTTTATATACATTTCAAGCTGAGTATTACTTAATTTAGAAATGCTCGATATCCCTAAAGTGTTATCAAAGTATAATACTTCTGTACCTTCATTAACAATCTTAATACTTACTATTCCAACCATCCAAATTGTAACAATAAATAAGATTACTAATATGAAAGATAAAGCTAGCTGATGTGAAATTTTTCTTATCCTTCTCATTATTCTCCCCCTTATAAGAGCATAAGTTTCCTTTATCCCTTGTTATTTATACCAATAATTAACACTTAAATAATATCATCATTATTCTCTTATAACAATGTATAGGAAGTTGAGAAATTCACCCCTTAAATATAGCATTAAACACCACAATGCAAATCTTATCATCCATTTGCTATTTAATACTTGGTGGTACTATTATTCATTAATTCTTATTTCTTCTACCTTACAGTTATCCTTTTCTTTAATTAATTTGTTTCACAACTTTTCTAATATAAATCACCCTAAAGTTAGTACTAATTTATACGGCTACATATCCCTTAAGAAATAATCAATAAAAAA
>JAHAIU010000243.1 GCA_018372555.1 Clostridium sp. | reverse complement strand
CATGTGTTGCAACAAATCTTGTAGCCATTTGAACACCACTTGCTCCAAGATTTAAGTATCTCATCATATCTTCATGAGTAAATACGCCACCAGCAACAATTACAGGGATTTTTTTGTCGAAGTCTTTTTCAAAATTTTTAACTTCTTCAATTACAGCTGATACATATTTATCGAAATTAACTATATCATTATCTAGATTGTTTTTCTTAAAACCTAGATGACCACCAGCTAATGGGCCTTCTACAATTACAGCATCAGCAGTTCTATTAAAATGCTTTTTCCAGTAACTAAGTACTAATTTACAAGCCTTAGCAGAAGACACTATAGGAGCTATTTTAATTGAGCTTCCTGCAGTTATTTCTGGTAAGTTTAGAGGTAATCCAGCACCTGAAATAATTAAATCAGCTCCAGCCTCTATTGCTGTTTTAACATGTTCTATATAGTTATTCATAGCTACCATGGCATTAACACCAATAATACCATTTAAGCTTATTTCCTTTGCTTTTTTTATATGTTTAGTTAATCCTCTTAAGTTTGCAGCAAGGGTATTTTTTTCGAAATCTTCCTCCATATATCCTGGGTGAGCAGCTGAAATAACGCCTATAGCACCATTCTTTGCTACATTACCAGCAAGATTAGATAAAGATACGCCAACGCCCATTCCCCCTTGAATTATAGGAACTTTAGCTATTAAATCACCAATTATTAATGGCTTTATATTCATAATGTTTCTCCTTTTAGTTTGATATAATAATATTTTGATTATCAAAAGATTATTATTAGTATAATCTACAAATTAAAAAAACACAATATATGTTTAATAAATTATTTATATTAACTTACTTCTATGGAGTCTAGAAGAAAAAAGAAATTATAAATTTAATAGAATAATTGAAAGAATAGATTATTATTTTTAATTTATCCCAGTTTATAGAATATATATCTAACAAAAATACGATTTATTAAATTTAAATTACTATTATTGACAAAATAAAAAAATGGTATTATTATTGTGGTATTACTTTGAGAGTCAAAATATTCGAATTAGAATTGATAAAAATGATTGATTAGAGTATAAAATTTTCAAGTAAGGCTACAAATCTTAGTATCAATTTATTACAAATAAATACTTTGAAAGTAAAAATATTTGATGAGAAAATAAATATTATTTATTTTAGAAAGAGGCGTTAAATGGAAGGAGTTAAAATACTAGGGGTTGGTAAGTATTGTCCAGAAAATGTAGTTACTAATTTTGACTTAGAAAAAATAGTAGAAACTTCTGATGAATGGATAGTAAAGAGAACTGGAATTAAGGAAAGAAGAATATCTCATGGGGAAGGTACTGTAGACATAGCTTATAAAGCAGCATTAAATGCTTTAGAAAACAGTAATTGCAGTAAAGATGATATTGATTTAATAATCGTAGCTACAACATCACCAGATAAGATAATGCCGTCTACAGCTTGTAGTGTACAAGGGCTTTTAGACTGCAAAAATGCAGCAGCCTTTGATATATCAGCAGCTTGTTCCGGTTTTGTATATTCTTTAATTATAGCAGATAGTTTAATAAAATCTGCAGGTAAGAAAAGAGCACTAATTATAGGAGCAGAGGTTTTATCTAAAATAGTTGATTGGACAGATAGAAGTACTTGTGTACTTTTTGGTGATGGAGCAGGAGCAATGGTTATTGAAGCTTCTGATGAAAATTCAATTATTAGTTCTTGTTTTGCATCAGATGGAAAACTAGGAGAAAAAACTTTAGTAGCAGCTGAAATTAATTTAAACACACCTTTTGTAAAAAGTGAAAATATAGAAAAAAGATATATAGAAATGAAAGGTGGGGAGGTCTTTAAGTTTGCAGTATCTATATTACCAGAGATAGTAAATTATGTTTTAGATAAGGGGAATGAGGACTTAGAAAATATAAAATATATAGTTCCTCATCAAGCTAATTCAAGGATAATAGATGAAGCGGCAAGAAGACTTAAAGTAAATAGGGAAAAGTTTTATGTTAATGTTGATAAATATGGAAATACTTCAGCAGCAAGTATTCCAATAGCATTAAGTGAGCTTTTTGAAAAAGGCCTTATTAATAAGGGAGACAAAATAATCTTAGCAGCCTTTGGTGGAGGATTAACCTGGGCTAGCACATTAATTAAATTTTAGGAGGAATAAAAATGGTATTTGAAAAAATTAAGGAAATCGTAGTTGATCAATTAGGAGTAAATGAAGAGGATGTAAAGCTTGAAACAAACTTTATGGAGGATTTAGGAGCAGATTCTTTAGACTTATTTCAAGTAGTTATGGATTTAGAAGATACCTTTAACGTAAAAGTTGAGAATGTTGAAAACATAAAAACTGTTGGAGATGCTGTTAAATATATTGAAAGCGTAGTTAAATAATAAACTGAAATTTTAATTTAATAATAAATTGGAGGACATCATGGACAATAATATTTGCAATCTGTTAAATATAGAATACCCTATATTTCAAGGGGCTATGGCATGGGTTTCAGATAGTTCATTAGCAGCTGCGGTTTCAAATGCAGGTGGTCTTGGAATAATTGCAGGAGCAAGTGCTCCTGCAAGCTATGTAAGAGAAGAAATAAGAAAAGTTAAAGAACTAACCGATAAGCCTTTTGGTGTTAATATAATGCTACTATCAGAGAATGCAAACGAGTTAGCTGATATAGTAGTTGAAGAAGGTGTTAAAGTAGTAACAACAGGTGCTGGGAACCCAGGTAAATACATGACAAAGTGGAAAGAAGCAGGCATAAAAGTTATTCCTGTAGTTGCTTCAGTAGCATTAGCTAAAAGAATGGAAAGAGCAGGAGCTGATGCAATAATTGCTGAAGGATGTGAGGCTGGAGGCCATATTGGGAAGCTTACTACTATGGTGTTATTACCACAAGTTGTAGATGCTGTAAGTATTCCAGTAATTGGAGCTGGGGGCATAGCTGATGGTAGGGGGGTAGCCGCTGCCTTTATGCTTGGAGCTAAGGGAATTCAAGTAGGTACTAGATTTTTAGTAGCTAATGAATGTACTATTCATGATAATTATAAAGAAGCTGTTATTAAGGCTAATGATATAGATACAGTAGTAACTGGTAGACCAACAGGTCATCCAGTACAAGTGCTGAAAAACAAGTTAGCTAGAGAATATTTAAATTTAGAAAAGCAAAATGCACCAATAGAAGTCTTAGAAGAGCTTGGAAGAGGTGGATTAAGAAAGGCTGTAAAAGATGGAGATGTAGAAGGTGGATCTCTTATGGCTGGTCAAATTTCTGGTTTAGTATCAAAAAGACAAAGTGCTAAAGAAATAATTGAAGAAATGTTTCAGGAATTTGAAAATATTAAAAAGAGCCTTTAAAGGAGAGTATTATGAAGATAGCATTTATTTTTGCTGGGCAAGGTTCCCAGTACATAGGAATGGGGAAGGAATTATATAATAATATTCCAGCTTGCAGGGAAGTATTTGATAAAGCAAGGGAAGTCTTAGACTTTGATATTAAAGAATTGATTTTTAATGGTGATAATGAAGAATTAAATATTACTGAAAATACTCAACCTTCAATCTTAATAACTTCTATTGCTGCTATGAAAGCATTAGAAGAAAGGGGACTTAAGCCAAGTGTAGTTGCTGGCTTAAGTCTTGGAGAGTATTCAGCCTTAGTTGCTGCCGATGCAATTAACTTTGAAGAGGCAGTAGCTTTAGTTAAAAAAAGAGGAAGATATATGCAAGAAGCAGTTCCTGTAGGAATTGGAGCAATGGCTGTTATTATTGGACTTAGTATCGAAAAGCTTAATGATGCATTAAAGGAAGCTTCAAGCCTTGGAGTTGTTGAAATTGCAAACTACAATACGAATAAGCAAATTGTAATTGGCGGAGAAAAGGATGCAGTAGAAAAAGCTAAAGAGTTATGTATAGAAAAGGGAGCTAAAAGGGCAATAGATCTTAAAGTTTCAGGACCTTTCCATACATCATTATTAGAAGAAGCATCGGTTAAACTTAGAGAAGAATTTAAGAAAGTAACTTTTAAAAATCCAAATGTTAAAATTATATCTAATGTTACAGCTGATTTTATAAATAATAAGGAAGAAATTAAAGAATTACTATGTAAGCAAGTAAAGTCTTCAGTAAGATGGAGTGAAAGTGTATCTAAAATGCTAGATTTAGGAGTTGATACATTTATAGAGCTTGGGCCTGGAAGAGTTTTAAGCAGTTTTGTTAAAGAAATTAGTAGAGAAAAAGGCTTAAAGGTAAGGATTTATAATATTGAAGATATGAAATCTTTAGAAAAAACGTTAGAAGGGATTGAAAATAGAAATGCTTAAAAATAAGAGTGCCATAGTTACAGGTGCAACTAGAGGAATTGGAAAAGAAATAGCAAGAACATTAGCACAAAATGGAGC
>JAHAIU010000242.1 GCA_018372555.1 Clostridium sp. | reverse complement strand
AGTATGGTGTGATAGATTTTTTACTAATGTATGATTTGTAAGTAAACTTCTAAATTGTTTCTTATAAGTAACTATGCCACTTTAAAGTGCGTACTTTTATAACTTCAGTGAAGGAATATAATATAAGTATAGATAGTAAGTTCTATCAAGAAGGAGGAATAAGTTATGAAAATTGCAGTTATTGGAGCAAGTGGAAAACAAGGAAGTTTATTAGTAAAAGAAGCGATGTCAAGAGGACATGAGGTTACAGGATTCGTAAGAAAGGGAGAATCTATAGCAAATAAAACAATAGTAAAAGATGTGTTTGATTTAAAATACGATGATATAAAAGATTATGAAGTTATTATTGATGCATTGGGATTCTGGGCAGAGGAAGATCTACCATTACACGGAAAATCATTAATGTATTTATGCAATATATTAAAGAATAAAGAAAATCGTTTATTAGTAGTTGGAGGAGCAGGAAGCTTATATGTAAATCCTGAACATACAGTAAAATTAATGGAGGGACCTGATTTCCCAGAGATGTTTAAACCTTTAGCAAGTGCACAAGGACAAGCATTAGAAGATTTAAGAAAAGTAGATAATGTAAAATGGACATTTTTATCACCAGCAGCAGACTTTAGAGCAGATGGTGAAAGAATTGGAGAGTATAAATTAGGTGGAGAAGAATTAACATTAAATGCAAATGGAGAAAGTATTATAAGCTATGCAGATTATGCTATTGCAATGATTGATGAGGCTGAGAATGCTAACTATATTGGTAAAAGATTCTCTGTAGTTTCTAAATAAGCGGGATACTTAGTTTATTATTTTAGATATTAGAATAATTAGCTAATCCTTTAACCATAGTTTCTGCTATTTTAAAGGTGTTTATTGTTTTATATATTAAAGTAATTAGAATTTCTAAAGAAAGAATATGGAATAAATTTATTTCTTTCTTAGCCATGTATTCTGTTCCCCAGTTAAACATTGAGTCTAAGATTGGCTTTAAGCTATAGCCCAGATCAGTTAGGGTATATTCTACTTTTGGAGGGACTTCTGCATATACTTTTCTTATTAATAAACCGCTTTCTTCCATAGCTCTTAGATTTGAAGTTAGAACTTTTTGACTTATATTACCTACAGATTTTTTTAATTCTCCAAATCGTTTAGTACCAGTCAGTAAGTCTCTTATTATTAAAACTTTCCATTTATCACCGATAAGTTGCAGAGTCATTTCAACAGGGCAATTAGAAAATTCTTTTTCCATTTAATGCACGTCCTTTCCATTAGTATATATAAGAATATTATAGTTCTTTTAAGCGCTTACTATGTAATTGATATCTTTGGATATATTATAATGTTAAAGAATTAAAAAATCAATTATCATTAAATTAGCATAATGGAAAAATACTTGAAAGTATTTACTTTTAAGGACATCCTATGGTATAAAAAATAAGGAATATGTTAAGGTGGGGTAAAAACTAGTTTAATTCATATAATTTAACAGATAGTATCATAGGAGGAGAATAATATTAATAAAGAAATTATGTGTAAGTGTATTTCTATTTTTATGGTATTTATTAGTATACTCCAGATAAATACATTAAAGATATACGCTATAGAAGATTCAAAAGAAGTACAAAAGATAACAACATTTTATGATGAAAGTTCAGATAAAATAAAAGAAGAGCTTTCCCAAAATGGAAACGTAGTTACTCAATATACAAATGATGAAGATGGAAAAATAAAGACTATTATTTGGGCAAAAGGTATAAATCCACCTAAAATGGGCGGAACAGATAGTGAGTTTCGTAAAGAGATAACAAATGTAAATGGAGAAGTTGCATATATTGAGTATAAAGCACCTTATAGTGCGGGAAAAGGATGGTATGATGTTAATAAAACTGAAGACAGAGTACAAGACTTAAATCTATGCTTTGCAGCAGCAGCATCCAATGCACTTCACTGGTGGCTTGCACAGAATTCTAATTACATTGATCAATATTTAGCTAAAAACCCTAACTATTCCAAAGCTGAAGAATTAGATAATCTTAGAGATTCATTTAAGAGTCAGCAAGATAGTGAAATATACAAACTGTTCCTTAGACAATTTGCATACAAAAAAGAAGGATACTGGTCAGATATATTAGAAGATCAATTTATAAATGGTTATTATCCAAAAGCAAATGGAGGAACAAATTATTCAGATGTTGATAGAGAAAAACTTCTAACAAATGGACCAGATCCTAGAGGCGGATTTTTCTATGATATATTTGGAACGACTCTGTTAACACAAAGACGTAATTACAGTTGGAATTATAGTACATTTGGTAAGGATTTAAAGAAACTTTTTCTAGAAGGAAATATACTTCTTATGGATTATAATATGGGAAGAATATCACACGTTGTTACGCTTTGGGGAGCAGAATTTGATTTGAATGGTCAAATAAGTGCCATATATTTATCTGATTCAGATGACGATAAAAGTCAGGGAATGGTAAGATATATGGTTAGAAATTTAGGAGGAAAGCCAGTAATTTCTACCCATGTTAGCGGAAGAGGCAGTACAATTGAAAACTTGCAAGTTTTGTCATTAGGCAAAGAAATATGGGAAGACAAGCTAAATATATCTAAAAAGACACTTGACCTTGTATGGGGAGAGACTGATTTTACATATAACGGTAAGGTACAAAAACCCATAGTTACAGCAACAAACATATCAAATGGAGATGATGTTACAGTTTCTGTAAAAGGTGAGCAGATAAATGCAGGTACTTACACTGCAACAGCAGTTTTGAGTGGTTCAGCAGCTAATAAATATGAATTACCAACAGAGCATATTAAGACATTTATTATTAAGAAAGCACAAGCAAAAGTTAACCTTAGTGCAAATCCTCATTATAATAAAAATAGCAATACTGTAATACTTAAGGTGAATATCTCTGGTTTAAATGGTGAAAAACCAGATGGAAACATTACATTTAAGGATGGAGATACGGTAATTGCTAGTAATATTAATGTATCAGGTGGAGAGGTAAGTTATTATTGGACAAATCCTATTGTAGGAAATCATCGTATCATAGCTGAATTTTATCCATCTACTGATGGTATAGGTAAAAATTATATAAGTTCTATTAGTGATGCTTTAAATGTAGATGTTTCTAAGATTGATCAAAGTAAACTTTATATTAAACCAGTTACAGGTAAAAAATTTGGTGATGGAAGTTTCACGCTTGAAATAACTGGAGGTAGTGGTAATGGGAAGGTTACCTATTCCTGTGACAAAAATGACGTAATTTCTATAAATGGAAATAGGGCAACTATTGTAGGTGCAGGTACAGCAACTATTGCAGCAATAAAATTAGGTGATGAAAATTACAATAGTGCAACAGCAACATATGAGATTAATATTGCAAAGGCACCAGCTCCATCTATTACTTATCCTGTTGCAAGGGATCTTATATACGGACAAAAGCTATCAGATAGTATTTTAACAGGAGGCAGTACACAATATGGAAGTTTTGCATGGGAGAATGAGAATATTGTCCCAACTGTAGAAAATAGCGGTTATAGTGTAGTATTTACACCAAGTTCTAATACATTAAAAAATTATGAAACTATTCAATCTAGAGCAAGTAATGTTAAAGTTAAAGTAACTAAGGCTAACCCTATAGTAATGTTAACTTCAAAGAGTTCAGATGAGATAGGTTCTGATAAAGTATTTTTGTCTGCATCAATAGATAAAATTGGACATGGAGATAATGTGACAGGCACAGTAAAATTTGTTAATTGTACAGGTGATATTGATTCAGATATTGAAGGTGCAACATCTGTTTCTATTAAAAATGGAGTTGCAACATATACTTGGACAGGTATGCCTGCGCAGTTGTATAAAATAAAAGCAGTATATAGTGGAGATGAAAACTACAACTCAGCATTTAGTCCAGAAATAAGTGTTGATGTTAAAAAGAAGGCTCAAGATAATTTTGAGATTTCTCCAATTAATTCAAAAATATACGGGGATAAACCATTTGTTCTTTATACAAAAGGAGGAAATGGGAATGGATCAGTAACATTTGAAAGTTCTGATTCTAGCATTATTAGTATTTCAGGAAATGTTGCTACTATTCATAAGGCAGGAAATGTAAAAATAACTGCAAAAAAATATGGAGATGAAAATTACAATGAAGTAATATCATCTATTCCAGTAGTGGTAAATAAGAAAGTATTGACTATAACAGCTGAAGATAAATTAAATATTATCAAAGGTAGTCCAATGCCAGAATTTACTTATAAAGTAGAAGGCTTAGTAAATGATGATAGATTTATTTTAACTCCTACAATGACTACTAAGGTAGAAAATACAAATGAAATTGGTGAGTATGAAATTACTATCAGTGGTAGCAACTTAACAAATAGTGAAAATTATAATA
>JAHAIU010000241.1 GCA_018372555.1 Clostridium sp. | reverse complement strand
TTACCATCTAAAACTGAATCTGAAGCTGATTCTAAGGCTTCTTTTAAGCTTTCATCCTCCATACCTTCAGCTGCACTTGCTAAGGCTTTAGATAAATTATTTAATTCACTTGAACTCATATTCCCTAAGGATTTCTTTAAGTTTCCTAAAGCTTTTTCCAGCTCCTTACTATCCTTTGATAATATAGCTTCAGCTAAATATTTAGATTCCTTCTTCTTCAATAATTCATTAGTTAATTTATTCAAATCTTTCTTAGCATTTTCTTCTTTATCTTTATTAAACTTATCTAGTAAATTCTTCTGCATATTTTCCATAGCTTCTTTACTTTTCTCGTCTTTTGCTTGATTCTTAGCTTCTTCAAGCTTCTTTTCCATTCTTTCTAATGTCTTATTAACATCAAGCTTTTTATCCGCTTCTTTTAATTCCTTCTTTGCATCTTCAAGTATCTTTTTAATAGCTTCTTTTTCTTCTTCTGATAAATCTTCTAACTTATCTACTTTTTTCTTTTCTTCTTCAACTTTTTTAATATATTCTTGCTGATACTTATTAAACTCCCTTATATTATTAGCTTCTTTTTTTGCTGAAGTATCAATAAAAGCTGTTAATATACACATTACTAATAAAGCTATCACTACAAGAACTTGCTTTTTTTCTGTCTTTATCTTTAAATTTTCTTTTAAATTATAGTTTTTAATATAATTTACTGTATCTTTTTTCTGAGCTATCGTTATTTCATCATCATGATTTATAAGCTCTAATGAAGTAGTAACTCTTTCTTTTAATCCCTTTGAATCTACTATTAAAGCAACCTCTTTATCCTTAGGTGCTTTAAAGGCTCCATAAATAATTATTGCTATTATACCTATTACTAATATCCCTATAGTAACTTCCTCTACATATGGAATAGTAATAAATAATGATGTTAATAAAATCAAGAAATTTAAGCATAGTAGGTACTTAATGCCTACTACACTTAAATTAAGTATAAAGTTTGCTTTAATTCTTTTTGATGCCTTTTTAATAAAGGTAATTATTTCATTATTTAAAGAATTCATAGCTCTACTCCTTTACTTTCTTCTTAGCCTTTCCCTTTTTCTTTCTAGACATTTTCTTTTCATTTAATGGATTAAGCTTTCTAGCTGCTAAAAGTATAAATACCGCACTTAAGACTAACTGAATTGCTATTGATATATATTCTGAATGCTCATATATCCCTACTTGACTTGATATATACATCATATCTCCAAATCCAACTTGATTTGATAATAATGTAAAGAAACCAACTGCTGGACTTAAATATATTGTTGGTGAAAGTTCCATAGTATTGCCCATATATCCACCTCTAAATGTCTTTAAAAATAGCAATACATAAGCAATTACTAAAGTACCAATAAATACAAATAGAACTAATCCATAAGTTAATGCTGTAGCTGCCTTAGATGTTTTTGAATAACTAGATACTAATACACCTAAAGATCCAACAAAAATAGTACAAATTATAAAATATCCTACTAAGGCTAAAATATTACTAAGCTTAACTCCTCCAATTAAACCACAAATAGCATATAGAGGTATTGTACAAACTACTAACATTATTACTTTTAAGGAAGATGCTGATAGCTTTCCTAAAATAATTTGAAGGGGACTTAATCTAGTAGATAAAAGTATATCTAAAGTTTGCTTTTCCCTTTCAGAACAAATTGAAGTTGCTGTTAATGATGGTACTATAAACATTAATAATACTGCTTGAATAACAGCCATAATTATATATAAAGTAATTGATCCTTGCATATTTATTCCTGAAGCATATATTTCACTACTATATGAGTTATAAAATATTAGTGCTCCAGCAGATAAAACAGCTACATATATTAATAACATTACTGTAAATCTAGGTGTTCTTACAGTAAGCTTACTTTCATTTCTTAAAACTGGATTTATTTTCATATTACTTCCCCCCTCTTTATTTATTTTCCTCAGTAATTTGAATAAATACTTCTTCTAAATTGCCTGCAGCTCTACTAAAGCTTATAACAGGAATATCCTTTGAAACTAAAGTCTTTAATAAATCTCTAGCTTCCTTATCTCCTCCAACTATAGATGCAGTAATTTTATTTTCATCTACAGACATTTCCTTTACTTCTGGTATCTCTCTTAAGATTGAAATGGCCTTATCTGCATCTTCCATTACAGTTATATTAATAGGGGCAGTACCTGATGCCATAAGTGTTACTTCTTCTACAGTTCCTTCACAAACTATAGAACCATTTTTTATTATTCCTATTCTAGTACATATTTCTCCAAGCTCAGATAATATATGAGAAGATACTATTATAGTCTTTCCCATTTCTCTTAAATTCTTTAATATACCCTTCATTTCATATCTTGCTCTTGGATCCATACCTGAGGCAGGTTCATCTAATATTAAAAGCTCTGGATTATGAACTAAACATCTAGCAAGACAAAGTCTTTGCTTCATTCCTCTTGATAATCCATCTACATTTGCATCCCATTTATCCTTAAGATTTACTAATTCTAATAAATCCATAGCTAATTCTCTAGCTTCATCTCCAAGTATTCCATATATTGAAGCATAAAACTCTAAGTATTCAATAGCCCTTAAGTTATCATAAACTCCAAAGAAGTCTGGCATATAACCTATTTTATCTTTTAATGCTTTATTATCTTTAATTGCATCTATTCCATCTACATAAACTTCTCCACTATCAGCTGAAAGAAGTCCAGAAATTATCTTCATAGTAGTACTCTTACCAGCACCATTTGGTCCTATAAATCCAAAAATCTCACCTTTTTTTATTTCTAGATTTACTCCATTTAATGCTTTGAAGTTACCATAAGATTTCTCAAGGTTCTTTATAACTAGCATTATTTATCCCTCCCCTTAACAGAAATTCTTGGTAAATTTTCTTGGCCTTTTAAATCATCTACAACATACTTAACTTTAATTGAGTTATTTTCAACATAGTCGGAAACATTCTTTAAATTTTCATAACCTTGGCTCATGGATATTCTTTCATAACTGTCAGTACTATAGTTATAAATATATTTTTCAGATGCATTTGAAGATCCATTACCATACCTATCTACACCTTGTTTTATCTTTAAATCTACTATTTCAATATTAGTAGGTATATCAAATCTAAAAACTATTTCCCCATTACCATAAATATACCCATTATATTCATCTACACCAACATTAGTTGAATTACTTTCTAATTTTGGAGTAAAATATCCCTCTGGGAAGTTATAATTACCATCCTTATCTTTAAAGTCAATTTCAGCCTCTTGAATTATTACTGTAGTGTCAAACTTACTAATAGATTTACCTTCAAAGTCAACACTATAGTCCATTGGCATATTAGTTATTGCAATTAACTTAACTTCCGTATCTGAGGCTAATTCGTCTGCAGCAACTCCTATCATAGTTGCATTTCTTAAAATATTCTTATAATCTTTACTCTTTAAGCTATCTTTATTATTCCATCTAGCATTATAGTAATTTTGACTTAATGTATCTGAATAAGATTGTAGTCCATAAGAGCTTGATATAGCTTTGCTACTTATATCTTTTTCTTCATCTTTTTCTACATTTCCAAGATCCCAAACACTAGTACCTGTAACAAGTAATAACTTTTCTATATCATATCCTAGAGTGTTTTTTACTTTACCCACTAAATTACCTTCATTAATATTGAAAGAAGATTCTATAGTTGGAAGTACTTGTTCCTTACCTATAATCTCAAAACTCTTCATATCTAAAGCATCACTATCTTCAAAAGTAAAATATGAATTATTACCACTATAAGTTGTCTTAACTCTTAATTTATTACTTATTTTTTCTTCTTGACCACCATAATAGTGATTATCATTAATTAAATAATTCATAGTTAAATCTTCAGGTTTTTCTATTTTTACATCATCTTTATATTTTGTTCCAATACCTAGATATCCCTTTGCAGTTCCCTTACCATTCTTATCAACTTTAATAATACTATTTTGATTTAAAACAATATCATTTACTCTTGTTGAAGAACCCATAAAGTAAATAACTGCTGCAAATAATATTGATATTGTAGGTACCATAATCCAAGTTAAGTCTCTTTTATTTAACTTTTTCAATATAATATATAAAGCTATTCCAATTACTATTGCATATATGGCAAGCACTACTATTAATGGAGTTGTTCCTATTATATTATTTATCGGAATATTGCTTGAAATTTCTTGAATTCTATATGTGTTTTGATAAAAGCCACCAAAATAATTTTTATTATAAAGCTCACTAATTTTATTTACTAATAGAGTGCTTAAAAACTTACTTGCATCTTTAGATGATATTAATGGTTCTATACCTAAATCAAAAGCTGATACTATAATTTCACCTTTACCTCTACTAAAAGAATAAGCTAATGGATTTTCCTTTGATCCA
>JAHAIU010000240.1 GCA_018372555.1 Clostridium sp. | reverse complement strand
AGCCTTAGAATAAGCAACCATTATTTTTTTACTAACTACATCAATATAAGGCTGTGATACTACAACTTCCTTAGGATTATTTATAGCCTCCTTATACCACTCTCTTTGCGTTGCATCAAATCCTTCTTCTATTTCAGCATTAGGTGCCATTATAAATCTACCATTTTCACTTGCCATATAAACGTTAGCTACATCATCATGTGCATTTAAGAAATTCTCTAATGACTTTTGAAGCCACTTAGCCTCATCATTATTGCTATCTTTAAATCTCTTTGCATTAGCATCTTCAGCTAAATATTCTAAGTTCATATGACTATTTTTATAATCATTTGCTAAAGCATATTTAGTTAAATTTATATTTCCATTAATAATAGAGTTGTTTACATTTATGATATTTCTACTTAAAGAATATGAGTTCACTACAACAATTGATATTATTGGTATTATTGAAGTTAATAATAATAATTTATATATTTCTCTCTTTAAGGAAATTCTTTTGATTTTAATTTTCTTATCTCCCATTTTTTCCTCCTTAAGTTTTAATATTACCTATATATTTTATTTATCGTAACTTATTCGTTAAAATTAATACAAATTCTGATATTATTTGACCTATTTTTATATACATTTTAAATTTATCTATAAGCACACTTTATATTATATTAAATAAATTTAAAAGACTTCAAAATAAGAATGTTCTTAAGTATATTCTATTTATCTAGTTTTTAATAAAAAAGCAGTAAACCTTTTTAAATTTACTGCTTAAATTAATTCTTGATACATACTTCATTCCCCCAGAATTTGATCGTCTTTATAACTTCTTTAACAAACATAGTAAATTAATAAGATTAACAAATAAAAAAAGAAGCTGATTTCAGCTTCTTTTTTAGATAATTATTTATATGGGTAAATAATTGCTTATTTTAATGTTCTCTTTAGGAATTCACGAGTACGTTCCTTCTTAGGATTATTAAAGATTTCTTCAGGCGTTCCTTCTTCTTCTATTATTCCATTATTCATAAATACTACCCTATCTGCCACTTCTCTTGCAAACTCCATTTCATGTGTAACTACAAGCATTGTAAGTCCTGTATGAGCAAGTTCCTTCATTACTTTTAGAACTTCTCCTACCATTTCAGGATCTAAAGCTGAAGTTGGTTCATCGAATAATATTACATCTGGTTCCATAGATAATGCTCTTGCTATGGCAACCCTTTGCTTTTGACCACCTGATAATTGTTTTGGTTTAGCATTTATATATTTTCCCATTCCAACTACATCTAAGAATTTCATAGCAATTTCTTCTGCTTCTGATTTACTTCTTTTTAAAACCTTAATTTGTCCAACAACACAATTGCTTAATACATTGTGATTATCAAATAAATTAAATTGTTGAAATACCATTCCTAGCTTAGTTCTATACTTATATATATCGTGATTATCATCTAATATATTTTCATTATTATAGATAATTTCTCCACCTGAAGGCTTTTCAAGTAAGTTTACACATCTTAAAAGAGTAGATTTACCTGATCCAGATGAACCTATAATACATACAACTTCACCTTTCTTAACTGAAAAGTTAATATCCTTTAAAACCTCATGATCTCCAAAGGATTTATTTAAATGTTTTATTTCTATAACATTTTCCATTTGATCTCCTCCTATGCACTAAACTTTTTTAGCCTTTCTTACTATATCTTCAGCTCTTGCTACTTGCATTTGATTTCCTGCAATAATGTAGTTTTCTGGCCCATCTATCTTCTTTTCTATAAATCTTAGTATTCTTGTAATTGTAAATGTCATTATAAAATAAAGAATACATGCTACGAAGAATGACTCAAAGTATCTAAAATTATTTCCTGCTACTGATTTAGTTTGGAAGAATAATTCAGATACAGCAATGACATTTAATACTGATGTATCTTTAATATTTATAACAAACTCATTACCTGTAGCTGGTAATATATTTCTTACTACTTGAGGTAAAACTATATTTCTCATAGTTTGAAAATGATTCATACCTATAGCTTGAGCTGCTTCAAATTGCCCCTTATCTACAGATATAATACCACCTCTAACTATTTCAGCCATATAAGCCCCAGTATTAATTGAAACTATTAATAACCCTGCAAATGTTTTATTTATATCTATTGAAAAAGCTGCTGCAGATCCATAATAAATAACCATAGCTTGTACAATCATTGGTGTACCACGGAAAAACTCTATATATGCTGATAAAATTCCATTTACTATTTTTAGAATTATTCTTTTTGCTCCCTTTTCTGGAACTGGTATAGTCTTTACAACACCAATAACAAGTCCTATTAAAGTACCTACTAAAGTACCAATTATAGATATATATAATGTTACCCAAGCTCCACGAAGAAACATAGGTCCATTCTCTTGCACTATTCTAATTATCCAATCTAAACTCACGATAAAACCTCCAGTTATAATTTATTAAATTGCACAGGAGTTTTTAACATATTATGTTAGGACTCCGTCGCCAGCTCCAAGTCGTCTTACGCACAATATGTTAAAAACCCCTTGAATAATTTAAACTTGTAGATGCCAACCTACTAAAAGAAGAAATTCAGACGAGCTGAATTCCAATAAAATTTAATGCTACATCCTGAAAAATTTTAAGTGACAAATTACTAGAAAATATAAATATAATATGTGAAATAAGCATATGGCGAAAATTTAAAAGTTCTTGGTGAAGTAAAAGCTACTAGTCCTTAGAATTGTTGGTTTGTCTGAGCATATGCGAGTTCTACCAAAACTCTTGGTCTAGCAGTTTTTACGAGCCTAGCACTTCTTTCGTAGCCATTAAGCTTATGGAGCATATTCTATTTATATTTGCAGTTATATTAGCACCTTAAAACTATTGTGCTGCTGGTTGATTTTTGATTGCTTCGTCCATTATTTGTAATCTTTCTTCTTCAGAGATTCCTTTTAATGCTTCATTGATTTTATCTTTTAATTCACTATCTTTCTTTAACCCTACAGCAATTGCACTGTCTTCTTCAGAAGTAACAAAACCTTCTTTGAATTCTACCATCTTAAAGTTATCATTTGCCATTTGAGCACTTAATGCTTCTGGTCTTTCAGTTACATATCCATCTATAACTCCTGATTCTAAGGCAACTCTCATAGCTGGGAAATCACTCATAGCTGGTTGCTTATTAACATTAGGTATTTGGTCTATAACTGTATAATGGAAAGTATTTAATTGTCCTGTTATCTTAGCTCCTGAAAAATCTTTTAATGTTTGAGCATTTTCATAAGCTCCACCTTTTTTAACTAACATAACTAAATCTGATTTATAATAAACATCTGTAAAATCTATAGTTTCCTTACGTTCTGCTGTTGGTGACATACCAGCAATAATTGCATCTATTTTTCCTGATACTAATGAAGGAACTAGCCCGTCCCATTCAGTTTTAACAACAACTAATTTCTTTCCTAAAGAATCTGCTATTTTCTTGGCAATTTGTATATCATATCCGCCAGCATATTCTGAACTTCCTTCTATTTTAACAGCCCCATTTGAATCATCTAATTGAGTCCAGTTAAATGGTGCATATCCAGCTTCTAATCCAACTCTAAGTACATCTTCTTCTTCCTTAGAGCCACAACCTGTTAAAGTAAATACTGCTGTAACAATAAATAAAAGTAATAATGATAATTTTTTCTTCATGATAAATCTCTCCTTATTTTTAAAATAAAAATACCAGCCCAATGGGGCTGGTGCTATCTTAAATAATTAGATAAGATATTATAAAAACAAATGAGCCCTTGGGCTCATATTAAATTCATAATTACTTAACCCTCATCTTTCCCATTTGAGATAGCACAACTTAATAAACCGGGAAGCTTATTAAGACAGTCCTGTAGCTATTAACTACAGACCCAGCAAGTAATACTGAGAAATATTACAAACTTCGGCAAAACCTCCTTCTCCTTAGCTTCAAAGCATTCTCAAGCTCCACTAAAGACTGTTAGATTCTGCGCCTCTACCTCACAGTAAAGTGAGGTATTTATTAAATTTACATTAAGTTTACATCTTATTAACATTAATGTCAAGGGCTTGTCTTATATTTTATTTTATTTTATATATGATTTATATGATATAGATATATTTTATATAGTAAAATCCATAATACATAATAAATTGGCCATTGAAAATAATTGATAATTACTACTAAAAATATAAATAATCTATGAGCCTTTTTTCTTCTAACTTATGATTAGCACTTATCTCCTTCATTTCTGGTTCAACTTGTCTACATTTTTCTGTTTCATATGAACATCTAATGCGAAACCTATATCCTGAAGGTATATTAATTGAACTTGGTAAATCTCTCTTTATTATTTCTATTTCTAATTTTCTAGCTTCTATTGAATCTTCTATTGGTATAGATGAAATAAGTCATTTTTTATATGGATGAAGTAGCTTTTCATAAA
>JAHAIU010000239.1 GCA_018372555.1 Clostridium sp. | reverse complement strand
GGTTCTAAATTAAGGCTAGTCCCCTTTAAACTTCTAGAAACAAAATCCTTAGTTTTTATAGCCTCTGAATATGTTTTCATAAGCTTTTGGTACATCATTACATCATTTTGATTATAAGCTTGACCTTCTCCATCATCCTTACCTATAAAAACCTTTGTACTTGCTTCATATTGTGGTTTAATAATAAAAAAACTAAATACAGCTGAAGCTACTGTTGCTAGTAAAGTAATTACAACTATCATTAGCCATCTCTTTTTTAAAGCTTCAAACAGCTCGTCTAATCTTATTACTTGTTCTTCCAATGAACTTCCTCCTAACTTTTAATAACCTAGTTGTCAATAAATTATTTTTTATAGTCTTTTAAGTAAATTTAATTTCCCCCCAAAATTGCAAAGCTTATTATAAGCTTTTTACAAAAGACATATTTATTTAACAAATTTCTTAGCATTTAAATTATATCACAATATAATTATTTTTAAATAGAAAAAATATCTACCTACTTCGACATTAAACTTCAATTCTACATTCTTTATCCATTTTTTAATATTTTTTTCTTATTGTAACTATATTCTTGTTTTTTTGGCGAAATTATTTTCTTGTTTCTATATTTTTCACTTAAAATGTAACATTCATAATTAATTTCTTTCAAACTTTTTGTATTATCTTCCCATAGCCTTCTATTAACTATATTAAATTCAGTATTATAATTAAATCTTTTAATATTAAATTTGCTATCATAACCCTATCCCCTTCTCTTAACTACACTAAAAATCAAAATATGACTTTAGTCCCACCCACAAATTAAATTATATCCACTTCAGCATAGTTTTACTATGTTTTTTCTTTTACATATTTTTTTACATTTTGACATTTTTATTTTTGTATTTTTATGTTTTTATTCATTTTTGTATAATTATGCTTATTTTATTAAATTTATTCTCTAAATCATCCTACATATAACTTTTTTTACTAAATTTACTAGCGTAAATATATCTTTATGAATGTGAAAAACTCAAATATTTTTCTCATTTTTATATTTTCTTAGGTATTTACCTTATATAAAGATAATTTTTGAGGTGATTTTATGAAAAATTTAATTATTCAAGCTAAAAAAGAAGATATCAATGCTAAAAATGAAATTATTAGAGCTTTTACTCCTCTTATTATTAGTGAATCTAAAAAGGTATTTATTAAGAATAGAAATTATGAAGAGCTAATTCAAATGGGTATAACTAATTTACTTCATGCAATTAAATTATTTGACATGTCTAGAGATCCTAAAGCCTTTACTGCCTATGCAGCTTTTAGTATTAAAAACTGCTATAGAGCACTTATAAGAAAAGAAGCTAGATCTAATGATGAACTTAGTATAGATATAGTGAATGACGAATCAAACCAAAGCTATTCAGATGCACTAATAGATACGAGCTTCTCTCTAGAAGAAACTGCAATAAATAACATTTTAACAGAAAAACTAAAAAAGGTCCTAAATAAATTAGAGCCCGAAGAACTAAGTATTATAAAATTCCTATATATAGATAACACATCAGCCAACTTAAGCAAATATGCAAGGTCTGTAGGAAAAGACTACTATTACTGTAGCTGCCTAAAAAAGCGTGCCCTTGCTAAACTTAAATCCCTAATACTATAAAAAAAACACTATATATTCCATTAAATAATTAATTTTAAAGACAAAAAATACACTATTATTATTCCAAGACTAACTTGAAACTTTCCACTTAAAACATTGAGTAGTTCTCTTAACTTATTGTTTCTAAAAATAAAAAGTACACTTTATTATACTAAGGTAGACTTGGAGCTTGCAAAGTCGTATTGAATATAATAATAGTGTACTTTTTTACTATGCATATTTAATTTTCTATTTTAAATTTTTGACTTTACCACATATCCTTAATATTCTTTTTTAGTTTTTCTAGTATTTTATCTTTCATGTATCTTGCTTTATGATATTCTAGTTCTTTGTCTTCCGCATATTTCTTTAAGGTAATATTCTCTACATATATAGCCTTAAGTAAAGCTCTTTCTTCATCTTCTAAAAGATTTATTTCCTTTATAAGTATTTCTTTATCTGTACTTTTTATATAGTCTTCAATAATATTGGTGCTTTCATCTACAATTTCTTTTATTTCTATTACCATTGCAATTTCATTTGATTCCTTATATTTATAGTATTGTTTTTCTGCCTTTGATATTTCCTTGTATATATCATTTTTTATTATCTCTTTAGCATAGCTTGAAAATCCTGTGCTTAATTCTATCTTACAGCTTTTCACTGCTTTTATTATGGAAAGTATAGCTATTTGTCTAATATCCTCTTTATCGTATCCTTTTATATAAAAACTGATCATTGTGTTATAAATTAATGGTTCATGTTTCTTTATAATTTCTTCCAATGCAATGTTATCTCCATCTTTAGCTTTAATTAGTAATTCCTTTACTTCCATCATATAATCTTACGAAGCTGTCGCATTCATTATGCAACAGCACTCTCCCTCCTTAATATTTTGTATTTTATTTACCCTTTATTATGCTTTTCTCTTTATTAATTACATTCTAACAAACATATGTTCTTAAGTCTAGTGTTATTTGAATTTTTTTACATATTTTACTGATAATTAATTTTAATAAAAGTTTTTAATTTCTTAACTTTTAGCTTATACTATTTATAGGGAAAATTTATGATTTTTTCCTAAGGGAGGTAGAAACGTTGAAAACAAATATCAAATTAATTTGCATTGATATGGATGGTACTTTATTAAATAGTGAGCATGAAGTAAGTGAAAGAAATAAAGAAGCTCTAAAAAAAGCAAGAGAGCTTGGTGTTAACATAGCTAT
This sequence comes from Clostridium sp., assembly GCA_018372555.1. Taxonomy (GTDB): domain Bacteria; phylum Bacillota; class Clostridia; order Clostridiales; family Clostridiaceae; genus Clostridium. The sequence continues at coordinate 1,619 of JAHAIU010000239.1, read as the reverse complement.
TACTACTGGAAGATTATTTTGCTCTGCAAGATATTATTCTGATTTAATTGGAATAGATACTCCTGTTATTGCTTCAAATGGATCTTATATAAAAAATAAATTTAATGATACTGCAATTTTAGAAAATCCTATGCCAAAAGATGTTGCTATTGAAATTTATAATATTGTAAAAAAACATGGTTTAACTGTTAACTTTAATAGTTGGGATACTTTAATTAGAGAAGATTTTATTCCTGAAAACCACGCTTATTACATTATGAATCAGGACTTACCAGAAGAAAAAAAAGTAAAGTTTTTAGTATGTGAAGATATTATTCCGACACTTGAAGATTTTCAAGGTAATATTCTTAAAGGTATAGTTTTTGAAGATGGAAAAAATAAAGATAATTTATGGGCAGCTAAAGAAGAACTAAAAGATACCTTTGGTGATAAGCTTCACGTAGTTAGCTCAGGGAATAATAACTTCGAAGTTATGATGGGTAATTCTTCAAAAGGTAATGCAGTTGCTTACCTTGCAGAATCTTTAGGTATTAAACCTGAAGAAGTAATGTGTATTGGAGATTCAGAAAATGATATTTCAATGATTAAATATGCTGGAGTTGGAGTTGCCATGGGTAACGGATTAGATATTGTAAAGGAAGTAGCAGATTATATTACTGATACTAATAATAACTCTGGGGTAGGAAAGGCTATTGAGAACTTCGTTCTTATTGAATAATTGATAATTCATAATGCATAATTTAGGATGTAGCTTGTTCTAAATTACTTAAATAGAAAAGAGTTGTTTTTCAACTCTTTTTTAATTATCTATTATTCATTATCATCTATTATACTTATTATCCTTTTATAGAAAATTTTTCTTCTCAAATATTGATTTATACAATATAATGTTCAAGGGGTGATTAAGTTATGAAAAGTATTTATAAACTCTTATATTTATTTATTGGTAGAAGACTTCCTGAGTCATTTTCTAAAATATCCTTTGGAGCTAAAGGTATTAGATATTTCTTAGTAAAGAATTTTATTACCAGCATTGGTAGTAATGTTAATATAGAAACTAGGGCTACCTTTGATTCTAATATAAGTGTTGGGGATAATTCAGGAGTAGGAATTAATGCCTTTATTCAAGGTCCTACTTCAATAGGGAAGCATGTCTTAATGGGGCCAGATGTTCAAATTTACACTAGAAATCATAGATATGATAGAATTGATATTCCTATGTATGATCAGGGTGAAACAGAAATCCAAGAAGTAAAAATTGGAGATGATGTTTGGATTGGAGCAAGATCTATAATCTTGCCTGGAGTACATATCGGAAATGGATCTATAATTGCTGCTGGATCTATAGTAACTAAAGATGTAGAACCTTACGCAATAGTTGGAGGAAATCCAGCGAAAGTAATTAAATACAGAAATAAATAAAAGGTGCCTTGGCACCTTTTATTGTTTATTATAATTTATATATTTTTTCTCTATTGTTTACAACATTCTTAGTAGCATTTCTTGTATCATATACAACTTTAGCTCTATCTACTATTTCTTCATATTCGTAAACTGTGTGTCCAGTAGTAATAACTACTATATCTGATTCATCTATTACTTCCTTCCAGTCTACTGAA
>JAHAIU010000238.1 GCA_018372555.1 Clostridium sp. | reverse complement strand
GTTTCAGATTCATTCTTAGGCTTAAATACTGTAAAGTAAATTCCACCATTATTCATATGCTTATCATAAACGTTTCCAATAACATCATGAATATTTAATCCATCTAAATAAATGCTATCTATTGTACCCTTATTTTGAGCAACAGCTGCAACACCAGTACGATTCATAGTGTTCAAATAATTATATTTAGCATCTACTTCTGGAGCTTTATTTGTGATCTCTAAATTCTTTATACTAATGTATTCAACATCATATAATAGTATTGATGAAGAAACATATCCTTTGTACTTATGCCCTGCACTATCTAGTTGCTTTCCATAATCTTGATACCAAATTCCTTGTCCATTTGTATCAATCCTAGGATTATTCCCTTCACCGTATTTATCAATCTCAATTGGTGCTTCCTCTGAGCCACTACCTTGGATGTGTAAGAATCCATTTGTAAAAACAGATCCTGCTTCTAAAAGAACTTTATCCCCTGGTTGTAATTCAATATCATTTATTTTTTGCAAACTATAAAAGGCTTTATTTTCTGATAATCCATCATTATTATCATTACCATCTAATGTACTTACATAATAAGTAGTTCCTACTGATTCTTTTTTTGTTGTTTCTGCTTTAGCTTCTAATGAAGGGCTAAACATTTGAAATAACATTGTGCATGTTACCGCTATAGAAAATATTTTCTTTATCATACTATCTCACCTCCCCATCAATTTTCTCAACACCTAATCTTATTTCTGCAGCTGAAGCATAAATACTACTTGTTGTTGAGTAACTTTCTTCTGCATGCAATTTTACATATCTAGCATTAACAGTATCAAAGTATGCATATTTATCAGCTATACTTCTTTCCCAAACATTACTTTCAGTTTCAACCTTAGTCCATTCATCGTTTTCATTTTCTTTTACATAAATAGAATACTTAGTTATGATACCATTAGCTATGCTTCTTCTTGGAGTATATTTAAGCATAGATATAGGTTGAACCTTTCCCATGTCAATACTAATCCAAGTATCTTCACGCTTAGATCCATTCCAGTTTGTATGCCACATAGTTGATAAATTGTTATCTATAGCAAAACTTCCTGGACCTTCTGTTGAGTTTCCACTTTGATGGCTTCCATCATCTGCAGTCATACCCTCTATTGAATATTCTACAAATTCTCTATTTACTATTATCTTATATTCCTTGATGCTCTTATCAGCAAAAGTAACCTTTAATGTATACCCATTTTTAATAAATGAATTTTCATCTAATACTGAGCCTTCATTAAGAACTTCTAATTTTACACCATTAGAATATTTGAAATTACCTAAGAAATCTTTTACAGATGTCTTTTGTGGTACTCCTTCAATACTACTTTCTTTAACCGCATAAGTATTAGAATATATTTCATTTACAGAAGATTCATCACTAATATTTTTTTCATGTATTCCTATATCAGGAATTAAACCTATTTCATTTCCAAAGAAATCTTTATCTCCACCATTAGTTATATATACTCCTGCATTTATTGCTGGAGAATCATCTTGTAGCTTGTATCCTTCGAAATAACTCAAATCATGTGTTATGTTTTTATCGTCACTTGGAGTAATACTTGTATATTCCTTAGGTCCATTTCCTCCATTGACAAACTTAGGATCACCTGTAACTGCTGCAGTATCATCAGTAGGTAGATTTTTATAATTATAATACAAGTTATTACTATAAGTTACTCTACTATTTCCCTTTGTCCAATCCTCTTCTTTTATATTTCCTGAATTGTAAATAATATTATTCTTTACATCTGCAACTCCACCTGTCATACCAGGTCGAATGAATGGTACTCCTTCTTTCATGTAAAACACATTATTATATATCTCTGAATCAGGATTGCCTGGTATATTTAACACTCCTGCCAAATCATTTTCACTAATGTTATAACGGAAAATTGTATTAATTGCTTGACCTCCACAAATCATAACAGCTCCACCGCCATTATTGTGGCTATAATTATATTGATAAATAGTTCCATCCCCATAATCTGCATCCCAAGCCTGACCATCTTGATTTACGCAAGTATCAAAAACTTCATTATATTGGAATACTGCATCCTTGCATTTCCAAGGCCAAATAGCTGCTGCTACTCTACCTGATCCAGTTTCTGAGTAATCTGTTGTATTAATCTGCCTTGCAGCTCCATCTGATACGTTATACTCTATAATTGGTCTGTCACAATACATAGTTGTAATAGCATCTCCGCCTGCATCCTTTACATAGTTATTTCTAATTTCAACTCCAGTTGAACCATACTTTGCTATTATTTCATCTGGAATATCTGAAGCTAAGAATTTATCCCAATATGCTGTATAACCTACTGCTATTCCCCAACGATTAACATTGTCTACAATACAATTTTCAATTTTAACGTCATTGTATTTAGATATCCCTGTTTTACTTTCATCTATTGGTTTAAATACTGTAAAATAAATTCCACCATTATTCATATGCTTATCATAAACATTTCCAACAACATCATGAATATTTAATCCATCTAAATAAATATGGTCTATTGTACCCTTATTTTGAGCAACAACTGCAACACCAGTACGATTCATAGTTTGTAAATTATTGTAATTAACATCTATTTTTAAAGAATTATTCGTTATTTCTAAATTTCTTATATTAATATATTCCACATCATACAGTAATATTGCTGAAGATACATAATCTTTATACTTATGACCTGCACTATCTAGTTGCTTTCCATAGTCTTGGTACCAAACTCCTTGTCCATTCGCATCAATTCTTGGATTGTCTCCTTCTCCATATCTATCAATCTCAATTGGTGCTTCTTCTGAACCACTTCCTTTAACATGAAGAAATCCATTTGTAAAAACTGAACCAGCTTCTAAAAGAACCTTATCTCCTGGCTTCAATTCAATATCGTTAATTTTTTCTAAGCTATAAAAAGCTTTATTCTCTGATAGCCCATTATTATTATCATTACCATCTAACGTACTTACATAATAGGTAGTTCCTACTGATTCATTCGTTTTTATATCTGCTTTAGCTTCTAATGGAGAACTAAATATTTGAAATAACATAGAGCATGATATTGCTATAGAAAATATCTTCTTTACCATATAGTCTTCCCTCCTCATATTTTTTACCACTAATCTTATTCCCATATCTTTGGACAGTACCAGAAATACTAGTAATATCCATACTTAGCGAACCCTTTTCTTTACGTTCATCTGACTATTTTACATTATTCTTTGTAAAATTATAGATCTTGTTAATATCACTATTAACTTCTAAACTATCAACACGACTTGCAATAATATTATCGTATCGCTCTTCACGTATAGCTTTATTAATGTTATCCCTCACCTCCTCATATGGTATGTAGTCGTAATCTACTCGATTGATGCACTGAACTAAATATAAGCATCCATTTTCATCAATCACCTGTGTTACATCACCTTTATCAAGGTCCATTGCAATATCTAATACATCTCCCATAGTTTTAGCTTTTGTAGATAGTTCTGCTGATAAAATAGATTCATGAGTAAAGTATTCTTTCAATATTTCATCATTTTCCACTAAATCTAATAATGAATTATTATCATCTATCTTTTTACTTACATCTATCATACGTTCCTTTATATCTTTAACTTCTTTTTCTGATAATTCTAAAGCAGCATAGTATACCTTTACATAATATAGTTCAAAATCATCATTCTTTCTAAATAAGGACTCTTTATTTTCTTCATAATACTTTGTAACATCTTCTAATGAAATTTCCATTCCTTCATTGTTTAAGTCATTACAATATGCCTTCTGAAACTGATCTGTTTCATACTCTAAATAAAGATCTTCAGCAAACTTAGATAAACCATAAACTGGTACCCCATTCTTTACATTTTCTTCTCTTACTTTATTTTCATTATTTAAACGTTTTACAAAATCTTTATACTCTGCAGAATCTACATAACCCTTTTCTTTTGCTAATTGATAAATACTATGTCTTACTAGTAATTCATCCATAGTGCTATCTGCTAACATTTTATAAGGATATTCTCCATTAAATTCAGTTTCCCAAAAGTCACTTGTTATTTTTGCGCCATACTTTGATATAAAATATTGAGTAATCTCGTACTTCTTACTATTCATAGTATTTATGTATTCGTCTTCATCAACCTTAACATCTGAAATACTAATTTTTAAATTGCTACTATTATTTACAAAAAAGAATATAGCTAGTACCACTATTGTTGATAATACTATTAGCATAGGCAAAGCAATTTTTTTCTTCATTCTATTTTATCCTCCTACTCATTAATTTTATTTTTATCTTTACTTATTATATACTATAATAGTAATTATACTAATAATTTACTTTTTTTTCTTATATTATAAAGTCCGCTTTAATATCAAACTTGGATAATACGGAATAAAATAAAGGGGGATTTAAAATGAATCAAATTGATTT
>JAHAIU010000237.1 GCA_018372555.1 Clostridium sp. | reverse complement strand
GCGAAATATTAACCTCTTTAATTTTATGTAACTAATTAAAGTTAATATTTCGCTATATTTTTATATAGACTTATATATTTTTGTATAGAATTCCATATCGTAAATAAATATACTCAATTAAGAAGCTTAAATCATGGGTATGAGCCTGAATATATTCAGTAGTAGCTTCTCGCTTTGGTAAATAAATTATGTAATTGCTTCTATTAGTGTACTTTGGGTTTTCCTGTTCAGTAATAACTACTAAGGTAGCAGAACTAGATTCAATTTTCTTCCAAAGCCTTTCATGATAAATAGTAAAGCGCCCAGTTGGGGATATTAATATTGCAAGAGAGGAGTCATCCATTTCTGCTGCAAGTTTTTCTTGCTCTTGTACATCATTTGCATGATATATTAATTTAGATAATCTAGCTAAATTATTTTGAAGGTTTTGAGCCATAAGTTGAGAGTATTGAGTACCAAAAATATATACATTTTTAGAACTGTATATAAGTTCAATAATGCTATCAATTAATTTTATATCTACAGTATTCTTAAATGAATTGATTTCATCGGCAATCTCCTTAGACATATTATTTAATAAATCTTCTCTATTAATATCATAGTTAATTTCTCTTGGCTTTATAAGGCTTTGATTATAATTATTAATATTAATCTTCATATTTTCTTTAAATTCTATAAAGCTTGAATAGCCAAGTTTGTGGCAAAATCTAGTTATAGCAGCTGGAGAAGTATAACATAAATCAGCTAATTTATTTATGGACATATTAGGTATAATACGTACATTTCTAAGCAATGTAATAGCTATACTATGATTTATATCATTTGATTTGCTACTATTTAAAAATAATAATAATCTGTAAATTAAATCCCCCATAAAAACTCACTCCTTACTATAGATTATATAGTGTAATTATATCTACATTAAGTTATTTTTTCTTACCAATTACTTCTCCTAATAATACCATAGATTCATATCCAAGGTTTGATTGTTCTATTATATCTTTATCAATTTCTATAGCATCTTTTTTAAATAAAAGAATAGTTGTAGAACCTCCAAATTTAAAATAGCCTTTTTCATCACCTCTAGATACCTTTTTATTTGCCTTATAACTTTGAATAATTGTACCAACGCAAGTTGCACCAACTTCAATGTGAAGAATATCACCAAAGTTTTCTGATTTAAATTGGCACCATTCTCTTTTATTTTGGCAGTATAACTTAGGAATTCTCTCTAAGGCTACTGGATTTACAGAATAGTAATTACCCTTAATAAAGTGATTTTCTAAAGGAATCCCATTATCAACAAAATGGAATCTATGATAATCAGTAGGACATAGTCTTAAAACTAAACATGTTCCCCCTATATATTCTTTAGCAATATCTTTATTTGCAAGTAATTCTTCTAAACTATAATTAATTCCCTTAACTTGTATTAATTTATCTATAGAAATATTTTCATAAGCAAATAATCTACCATCTCCAGGAGACATAAGTAAATTATTATCGCTAGGAATAGGCCTAGCATCAGCTTTTAGAGTTCTAGTAAAGAAGTCATTAAAACTAGAAAAACTATCAATTGAATTCATACTTATATCCATATCTATATTAAAGCCATCTATAAACTTCTTAATCTTCTTTTTACTTAAAGGTGAATCACAGAAAGCACCATAAAGCTTTGAAAATATTTTTTTCTTTACTAAGAGTTCAGTAAAGCCCTTTCCAATAGGAGATTCATAAGACCATTTTATATAATTTTCTCCTGCAACTTTTTCTATTTCATATTTTTTAGATTTTCTATTATATATGCGTATCATTTGAAACCTCTTATTCTTATTTTTTAAACTATATTACTCTATTAATAATTCATATAATTATGATTTTGTAAAGTCACAATTTAATATAATTAATTAAGTAAAAAATAAAATTTTAAACTGTATATAAAATGTGATTTTTTATGTAAGCTGTATAAGCAATATCAGTATTTAAACATAACTAGATTAAATAAAATACTATAAAAAACAGATACTACAACTTCTATATTATATTATCATAAAATACGAATAAAAATCCCTCTATTTATTAATTTTGCTTTACTTATTATAAATTATACAAGATAATAAGTATGTTGGATTAATACATTTATGGGAGTGATTATCATGGAAAAATTTGTGGAGGTTATAACACCGATAGCAATACATAGTTTAGAGGCTATGGGTATAATTATTATTATAATTGGTGCAATTAAGGGCTTTTATAAGTTTATTTTAAATATAATCACTAAGAATGATTATCCTATCAAAGTAGAATTTGCTCAATCTTTAACCTTAGCGTTAGAATTTAAACTAGGAGCAGAAATATTAAAAACTGTAATAGTAAGATCTTTAGATGAAATGTACATATTAGCAGCAATAATTGTATTGAGAGCTATTTTAGCTTTTGTAATACATTGGGAAATGAAAGCAGATTCCCCAAATGGTCATTAGAGATGCAAATAAAAAATAGGCATTATTAAGTAATGTCTATTTTATTATAATTTTAACTAAAGGATAGTAATTATTTATAAATTATAGTACAATAATATTGTTAATAATGTAACAATTATTACATTCTTTACAAAGTAATATAGGAGGCAAAAATGATTAAAGTAACTATAAACGGAAAAGAAGTTTTAGTAAATAATGAGGATAATTTATTAAAAGCTGCAAAAAGTAATGGAATAGATATTCCAGCATTATGCTTTTTAGAGGACTGTGGAAATGTAGGGCAATGTGGAGTGTGCCTTGTTGAAATAGAAGGTCAAGATGATTTGGTTAAAGCTTGTTGCGTAACTCCTGAAGAAGGAATGGTTATTAATACAAATACTGAAAGAGTTCAAGAAGCTGTTAAAGCTACAGTTGCAAATTTATTAGATAAACATGAGTTTAAGTGTGGACCATGTAAAAGAAGAGAAAACTGTGAGTTTCTAAAGCTAGTTATTAAAACTAGGGCTAAGGCTACTAAACCTTTTGTTGTTGCAGATAAATCAGAGTATGTTGATGATAGAAGTAAATCTATTGTAATAGATAGAACAAAGTGTGTTACTTGTGGAAGATGTGTTGCAGCTTGTAAGACTAAGACAGGCACAGAATCTATTAAGTTTATTGAAGTAGATGGAGAGAAAATAATTGGACCTGAAAATTTAAAATGTTTTGATGACACTAATTGCTTACTATGTGGGCAATGTGTAGCAGCATGCCCAGTTGATGCCTTATCTGAAAAATCTCATATGGATAGAGTTAAGGATGCATTAGAAGATGAAGAAAAGCATGTTATAGTTGCTATGGCACCTTCAGTAAGAACTGCTATGGGAGAATTATTTAAGATGGGTTACGGGGTAGACGTAACAGGAAAAACATATACTGCTTTAAGACAATTAGGATTTGATAAGATATTTGATATAAACTTTGGAGCAGATATGACAATAATGGAAGAAGCTACTGAATTAATTGAAAGAATTAAGACAGGTGGACCATTCCCTATGTTTACTTCTTGTTGTCCAGCATGGGTAAGACAAGTAGAAAACTACTATCCAAATCTTTTAGGGAACTTATCTACTGCTAAGTCCCCTCAACAGATATTTGGAGCAGCTAGTAAAACTTACTATCCAATAATATCAGATATAGATCCAAAGAATGTATTCACTGTAACTATAATGCCTTGTACTGCTAAAAAATATGAAGCAGATAGAGCTGAAATGGAGAACAATGGATTAAGAAACATAGATGCTGTAATCACTACTAGAGAATTAGCCAAGATGATTAAGGATGCAAAGATTGACTTTGCAAAGCTTGAAGATAGTGAAGCTGATCCAGCTATGGGAGAATACACTGGAGCAGGTGCTATATTTGGAGCTACTGGTGGAGTTATGGAAGCAGCGCTAAGAACAGCTAAGGATTTCGTAGAAGGAAAAGACTTAGAAAATATAGAATATGAACAAGTAAGAGGATTAGCTGGAATTAAAGAAGCTACTGTAGAAATAGGTGGAGAAAACTATAATGTAGCTGTAATTAACGGTTCAGCAAGTTTATTTGATTTTATAAATAGTGGAAAGTTAGAAGAGAAGAAATATCACTTTATTGAAGTAATGGCTTGCCCTGGTGGATGTGTAAATGGCGGAGGACAACCTCATGTAAATCCATCAGATAGATTAACTATGGATATTAGAAGCGTTAGAGCATCGGTATTATATAACCAAGACAAGAATTTAAAGAAGAGAAAATCTCACGAAAATGGTGCTTTAAATAAGATGTATGATACTTACATGGGTGAACCAGGACATGGTAAAGCTCATGAATTACTTCATATGAGTTATAAAAAATAAGAAGCTTAAAACTAAAACTTAATATATTAAATAAAGAAGTGTGAAGTATAACATTATATTTCACACTTTTTTATGAATTTTATATAATATTCATTTATATACTGGTCTTTTAATTCATTTAAATAATTTAATTGCTAAATTAT
>JAHAIU010000236.1 GCA_018372555.1 Clostridium sp. | reverse complement strand
TTGAAGCTAAAGGATAATGCAAGTACAAAAATGAATCCTGCAATTAAATCATATTTTATCATCTTAAGTATAACTACTTTCATTTCTCTACTCATTTTATCCTCACCTCTAACTAACTCTTGTTATTATAGACCTATGTAAATATTAATGAAAACTTCAAATTATGCCGTTTTAAGTATTAATTACTAGTTTAATATGATTACATCAATTTAAACTTGAATTACTTAAGTAAATTCATTATCTTTTCATTTTTCTTAAAATATAGTTAGATTTTTTAATTTCAATTCAGTTTTCTGAAAATTCATCTTACTTCTAATATAAACCCCGAAAAACTGTTAACATTTACATACTATTATTTTTACAATAACTAGGTATTTTTCTATCATTTTTATAATTAAATTATATATCTATTTGTAATTACCACTTTTTACAATAATATCTATGAATAATTGCTTTTCTCAAAATTCATTTAATTTGCCTTATATTTTTTCACATATTTATATTTCCTAATTATTATTATCTTAATTTATAATAATAATTCAAAAAATATTTTAATATTAACTCATATTTCTTATAATATCTTAATATTTAGTGATAAATCTTAATATACCTCCATATCATTCCATATTTCTTAAAATATCTCCATATAAAATCTCCATTATCAAAATAAAGCTTCCGATAATATAAGGTAAATTTATAAGTCTTAAAATCACTTTCCCTTAAATTATTAGAAGCTTTTGTTTTCCAACTATTATATTAATATTACAAAATAAAAAACTAGACTAAGTCTAGCATTAAAACTTATATATAATAAATATTAAAATGGATGTATCAAAAGTTACAAATTTTGATACATCCTAAAATATTAATTATTTTCTTTCAACTATAAGAGCTGTTCCCATTCCTCCGCCTATACAAAGTGTTGCTAGGCCTTTCTTGGCATCTCTTTTTTGCATTTCATGAAGTAATGTAACTAAAATTCTTGCACCTGATGCTCCAACTGGATGTCCTAATGCTATAGCCCCACCATTTACATTTACTTTGCTCATATCAAATTTTAAATCTTTAGCTACAGCTAAACTTTGAGCTGCAAAAGCTTCATTAGCTTCTATTAAATCTAAATCTTCAATCTTTAAATCAGCAACTTCTAAAGCTTTCTTTGTTGCATGGAAAGGTCCATATCCCATTATAGCTGGATCTAATCCCTTTTGTCCGTAAGATACTATTTTAGCCAAAGGTGTTAATCCTAGTTCCTCCGCCTTTTCAGCACTCATAACTACAAATGCTGCTGCTCCATCATTTATTCCTGATGCATTAGCTGCTGTTACTGTACCATCTTTTATAAATGCAGGCTTTAACTTAGCCATACCTTCTATTGTAGCTCCAAATCTTGGGTATTCGTCTGTGTCAAATACCTTTGGTTCTCCCTTTCTTTGAGGAATAACTACTGGTACTATTTCATCTTTAAATCTTCCAGACTTAATTGCTGCTTCAGCTTTTAGTTGTGAGTTAACTGCGAATTCATCTTGTTCTTCTCTAGTTAAATTCCACTCTTTAGCTATGTTCTCAGCTGTAACTCCCATATGATAATCATTAAAAGCATCCCATAATGCATCATTTATCATTGAGTCAACCATTTTTCCATCGCCCATTCTTTGTCCCCATCTAGATGACTTTAATAAGTATGGAGCTTGTGACATATTTTCCATTCCTCCAGCAACTATAATATCAGCATCTCCTGCTTTTATTATTTGTGCTGCTAAAGCAACTGTTCTAAGACCTGATCCACAAACTTTATTAATTGTCATTGCTGGTACTTCTACTGGTAATCCAGCTTTAATAACTGCTTGTCTAGCAACATTTTGACCTAGACCTGCTTGTATAACATTTCCCATTAATACTTCTTCAACTAACTCGCCTTTTACTCCGGCTCTATTTAAAGCTTCTTTTATTACTAATGCACCTAAATCAGCTGCTGATACATCCTTTAATGCTCCTCCAAAAGAACCTATAGCTGTTCTTACTGCACTCGCAATTACGACTTCTCTCATATTTATCTCTCCTTTTTATAAACTATTATAAATTGTCAAACTTGTTAAACAATTAACACAACTTAATTATACCACTTTATTCCTTATTATCAACCCAATTATTCTAAATTTTCTATATTATCTTAAAAATTCCTCAATTTCTATTCTTCTTAAATCGAAATAATTTTCTATAATATCAGCTATTCTCTTAGATGCAAAGCCATCTCCATATGGATTAGCAGCCTTACTCATCTTTAAATATTCTTCTTCATTATTAATTAATATGTTTGCACTATTCACTATCTTATCAATATCAGTTCCAACTAACTTAACAGTTCCATACTCAACAGCTTCAGGTCTTTCAGTAACATCTCTTAATACTAAAACTGGCTTACCTAAATGAGGTGCTTCTTCTTGTAATCCACCTGAATCAGTCATTACCATAAAGCACTTATTCATTAAATTATGTGTTTCTTTTGTATCTAATGGTGGAAGTAAATGTATTCTTTCTTTTCCTCCAAGCTTTGCATTAACTACATCTTTAACAACAGGATTTAAATGAACAAGATATACTAACTCTACATCTTCATTTTCTGCCACAACTTTATTTAAGGCATCACAAATATTTTCAATTCCTTGCCCCCAGTTTTCTCTTCTATGAGCCGTTATCATAATAACTTTCTTATTTTTAAAATCTATCTTATTTAAAAGTTCATTTTCAAAAACATAATCTTCTTCTACTGTATGAAGCATTGCATCTATAACAGTATTTCCTGTAATAAATACTTCCTTTTCATTTATACCTTCCCTTAAAAGATTTGACTTTGAACCTTTAGTAGGAGCAAAATGTAAATCAGCTAAAGAACCTGTTAATTTTCTATTCATTTCTTCTGGAAACGGAAAATACTTATCAAAAGTTCTAAGTCCAGCTTCAACGTGACCAACTTTAATTTGTTGATAAAAAGCAGCTAAAGCTCCTGAGAAAGTTGTTGTTGTATCACCATGAACTAATATCATATCTGGTTTTTCATTTGCAAATACTTCTTCTAGTCCTTCTAAAACCTTATTAGTTATACCTGTTAAAGTTTGCTTACTCTTCATTATATTTAAATCAAAATCTGGCTTTATATCAAATAAACCTAAAACTTGATCTAACATCTCTCTATGTTGAGCTGTAACACAAACTTTAGAGTCAATACCTTCTCTTTTTTCTAATTCTTTAACTAAAGGAGCCATTTTTATAGCCTCTGGCCTAGTCCCAAATATAGTTATTATCTTCTTCTTTTCCATTAAAGTGTCCTCCTGATAAGGCTGTTTAACAAGCAGCCAAATTCTTAATTTATCTTTTTAAATTATACGATAGCACATTTATATATTTATTATCTGTATTCTATTAAGTTAATTATACACATAAGCTAATAAATAAACAAATATTTATATTCCTAATATTTACAATAACCCATTAGAATAAAAAGAGCTATGGAAACATTACAATTTCCAATAGCTCTTCTTTATAAATATACTATTTTATACTATTTAGTTCCAAATAGTCTATCTCCAGCATCTCCAAGTCCAGGAACTATATATCCATTTTCATTTAACTTTTCATCTATTCCAGCTACATATATATCAACATCTGGATGTGCATTTTGAACAAATTCAATACCTTCTGGAGAGCTTATTAAGCACATAAGTCTTAAATTCTTAGCTCCTCTTTTCTTAAGCATTGTTATTGCATCTGCAGCTGAACCACCTGTAGCTAACATAGGATCTACTACTATTACATCTCTTTCAGCTATATCCTGAGGTAATTTACAGAAGTATTCTACTGGTTGAAGTGTTTCTTCATCTCTGTATAATCCAATATGTCCTACCTTTGCTGCTGGAATTAACTTAAGCATTCCATCTACCATTCCAAGACCTGCTCTTAGTATTGGAACTATAGCTACTTTCTTTCCTGAAAGCATTTTGCACTTAGTTTTACATATTGGAGTTTCTATTTCTACTTCTTCTGTGCTTAAGTCTCTAGTTACTTCATATGCCATTAGCATTGATACTTCTTCAACTAATTCTCTAAAGTCCTTTGAACCTGTTTCCTTATTTCTTATAAATGCAAGTTTATGTAGTATTAGTGGATGATTGATTTGAGTTACTTTGCTCATTTTACTCCTCCTATTGAATCATATATTATTTATTATATTTTTTTTCAATTTCAGCTATTTTATCAATTCTCTTTTGGTGTCTTTCACCTTCAAATTCTGTATTTAAGAAAGTTTTAACTATATCTATAGCTAATCCAGGTCCCACTACTCTTTGACCTAGTGTTAATATATTTGCATTATTATGTTCTCTTGTAGCATGAGCGCTAAAAGTATCTGAACATAAAGCTGCTCTTATTCCTGGAACCTTATTGGCAGCTATGCCTATTCCTATACCAGTACCACAAATTAATATTCCAAGGTCATATTCCTTAGCTGCTACTG
>JAHAIU010000235.1 GCA_018372555.1 Clostridium sp. | reverse complement strand
AAAGGAAATTCATATCCACTATTAACTATAGCTGATCTTACTCTTTCCTTAGATTCTTTTACTGATGCATCTGGTAGTCCAACTATACTAAAGCTAGGCATTCCTTTGTTAATATCTACCTCTACATTTACAAGCATTCCATCTAGCCCATTATGAGTAGCGCTTATTATCTCTATTGACATATTCATCACCTCTATATGGATTATTGACAATAAATTTTAATAATTAACCATAAATTTGATTTTTTATATTATCTTTAGTCAATATTATAAATAAATTTAAATTTAGGGTGATAAAATGAATAGTTTTAATAAAGATATTGGAAATTACGGTGAAGAATTAGCATTAACCTACTTAAGAGATAAGGGATATAAGATTATATCTAGAAATTTTAGAAATAAATATGGGGAAATTGATTTAATATGCAAAATCAAAGATTTATTGATTTTTATAGAAGTAAAAAGTAGGTTCAGCTCTCTATATGGAAGTCCACAAGAAGCTGTAACCTACTTTAAACAAAAACAAATATTAAAATTATGTAAGTTATATATTATGAAAAATAAATTATATAATTTAAATTGTAGATTTGATGTTATAGAAATTCATTTTAATATAAATCATGACTTATATTCAATAAATCATATTATAGATGCCTTTAGAGGTTATTAAAAATATCTACAAAATATTTTTTAAAAATGACATTCTATGTATATTAGAAGGTCCGTGTTCTTTTAATCCCTCAATATGTTTTGAAGTTCCGTAGCCGGCATTTTCTTCAAAATAGTAGTAAGGATATTCCTTTGAATATTCCTTCATTAAATTGTCTCTATACACTTTAGCTAATATAGAAGCTGCAGCTATTGAAGCAGATTTTGAATCACCTTTAATAACTGATTTATTTTCTATATTTATACCTTTTACTAAATATCCATCTGATAATACTAAGTCTGGCTTAATTTTCATAGAAGTACATGCTTCTAAAAATATACTATTATTACAGTAAGCAATACCTTCACTATCTATTTCTTTATTAGACTTTTCTGATATATAATAAGCTAATGCCTTTTCTTTAATTTCTTTAGCTAATTCTTCTCTTTTCTTTTCTGAAAGCTTTTTTGAATCATTTAACCAAAGAATTAATTCGTCATCTATTACATTTAAATCTAAAATTACAGCACAAGCTACAATAGGGCCAGCAAGAGGGCCTCTTCCTACTTCATCAACACCTGCTACATATCTATAATCTCCAAAGTCCTTATCAAAACTATACATATTCCTAACTCTATTGTATTCTTGTTTTATTTTTTCTTTTTCTTTATTAAGTTTTACACTTAATGCTTTAACGTTCTTTCTTGTATCTAAGGCTAATTTATCAATTAAGTAAACTAGCTCAGCATTATTTCTTTCTTCATTAATATTTATTGAATCAACAAAAGCTTTAATATCTTTATAGCTTAATTCTTCAATATTCATATTTAATAATTCCATACTAACCCTCAACTTCTTCATTTGAAATATCTTCATTTGGATATTCTAATGAAATATTACCCATCTTACCGCCTCTAAATTCATCTAATAGTATTACTGCTATTCTATTATAATCTATCTCTCCACCTTTAACTAAGCATCCTCTTTTTCTAGCAATGCTATTTAATGTTTCAAGTGGATCTTCATTAACTTCTTGAATTTTATATCTTTCAATAAGGTTATCTTTATAACGAGTTTGTAGTCTTTTTACTAAATTAAATGAAAGCTCTTCTATATCCATAATTTCATCTTTAATAGCTCCAGTAAATGCTAGGTTAAGAGCTGTTGTATCATCTTCAAACTTTGGCCATAATACTCCAGGTGTATCTAGCATTTCTATATCCATTTTAGTTTTAATCCATTGTTTACTCTTTGTAACCCCTGGTCTATCCCCTGTTTTAGCTATATTATTTTTAGCCATCTTATTTATAAATGTAGACTTACCTACATTAGGGATTCCTACTACCATAACTCTCATTTGTATTTTAACTAAACCTTTAGCTTTTAATCTATCATGTTTTTCTTTTAATAGTAATTCTAAGGTAGGCTTAATTTGATTTAATCCTTTTCCAGTTAAACAGTTAACTTCCAATACTTTAACATTTTCTGAAGATAAATGATTCATCCACATTTTTGTAACTTTATTTTCAGATAAATCACTTTTATTTAAAAGTATTATTCTAGGTTTTCCCTCACAAAGCTTATCTATATCTGGATTCGCTGAGCTCCTTGCTATTCTTGCATCTCTTATTTCAATAACAGCATCAACAAGTTTTAAGTTTTCCTTTATTTCTCTTTGAGTTTTTTTCATATGACCAGGAAACCAATTTATTTTACCCATTTTCTATTTCCTCCTTTAAGTCTTTATTATTATTATATCAAAATTTATATATATAAGTCGAAAAAATATTCTACATTTCATTAAGTTTTATCTCATAATAAATCATTTAAGATATGGAGGCATACTAACGACTTATATAAAAATTAAAAACTATATATGCTTTCAATTTTTATAACTTACTAAAGAAGGGTTAAACTTATAATGCTATAAGACCAAAGGTATAAATTATTTATTGAAACATATATAGATATCTTATTTATTTTAAACAAAGAAAAAGGGACTTATAAAAGTCCCTTACTTAATCATTAGAATTATCTAACGTTTAATTCTTTAACTTTAGCAGCCTTACCTACTCTATCTCTTAAGTAGAATAATTTAGCTCTTCTAACTTTACCTTTTCTAGTAACTTCCATCTTATCGATAATTGGGGAGTTAATTGGGAAAGTTCTTTCTACTCCAGTTCCGTAAGCAACTCTTCTTACAGTGAAAGTTTCTCTTAATCCACCGTTTTGCTTCTTAATAACTGTTCCTTCGAACATTTGAACTCTTTCTCTAGTTCCTTCTTTGATTCTAACATATACTTTAACAGTGTCTCCAACGTTAAATTTAGGTAGATCATTTCTTAATTGTTCAGCTTCAATAGCTTTTATTAATTCGTTCATTGTGTAAGTCCCTCCTTGATTATTTATTAGACGTTCATAACAAAACCTTGACAGAGGACCGCCCGTACTAACACAAAGGTTATTTTAACATAATTATTTTTATTGTTCAAGATTTATTTGTATTTTTCTAATATTTTTTTATCTTCTTTACTTAGTGTAATTTTACTATATAAATCTGGTCTTTTTTCTTTAGTTATATTTAGAGATTTAAACCTTCGCCACTTTCTTATATTTTCATGATGGCCTGAAAGTAGTATTTCTGGTACCTTATCGCCTTCAAACTCCTCTGGTCTTGTATATTGAGGATATTCAAGAAGCCCCTCTGAAAAAGATTCATCTTCAAAACTTTCATCTTTACCTAAAACTCCACTTTTAAGTCTTAATATAGAATCTATAACTGGTATTGCTGCCATCTCTCCTCCAGTTAATATAAAATCACCTAAGGATATCTCTTCATCTATGTACTTATAAACTCTTTCATCTATTCCTTCATAATGACCACATACAAATATAAGCTCCTCTTCTTTAGATAGTTTAAAAGCTAAATCTTGATTAAAAGTTTTACCTCTTGGTCCTAAAAATATTACTTTCCCCTTATTTTCGTCTTTAATACTTCTTATAGCATCTACTAAAGGCTGTGGTGCCATAACCATTCCAGCACCGCCACCATAAGGATAATCATCTACTTTTTTATGTTTATTTTTAGTAAAATCCCTTATATTTATAGCTTGAATTTTTACTAAATCTTTTTCCTGAGCTTTACCGATAATACTATGGTTAAATATATCAAACATCTCTGGGAATAAAGTAAGAATATTAATCTTCATCTTGCCATTCTCCCACAGGCTTAATTGTAATTTTTTTATTTTCTACATCTATATCTGTAACTATTTCTAATAGTACAGGTATTAAAAGTTCCTTAGGTTTTTTAATCCAATATACATCATTATTTTTAGTTTGTATAACATCAAAAATCTTCCCTAAATCTTTTCCATTTGTATCATAAACAGTACATCCTATTATATCAGCAATATAATAACTATCTTCTTCTAAAGGAACTGCATATTCTCTTGGAATTTCCATATACTTATTTTTATATTTTTCAGCTTCCTCAATAGAATTAATTCCTTCAACCTTAACTATAACTCTATCTTTTTGATATTTTACGCCTTGTATTTTTCTTTCTACTCCATCTATAAGAACGAATTCTAAATCGTTATATCTTTTTGGATCGTCTGTTAGAGGAATTACTTTAACTTCCCCCTTTAATCCATGAGTATTAACTATTTTACCAACTCTTAGTATATCCTTCATTTTGCACCTCATAAAATTTAAAGTTTCTTAATTTTTATAATTTGTTTCCTATAATAATATTTCTAATATTTCCATAAATCTATCTATATATTTTTCAATTAATAATCTACATCTATAGTTTTATATCATTATAAATTTAAAAATAATCCTTTAGTAAATTATCTAAATTGAAAGAATCGATCTTTTAATTTAAATATAAGTTATTTAGATAACTTCATATATTAATTATTTTCAACAC
>JAHAIU010000234.1 GCA_018372555.1 Clostridium sp. | reverse complement strand
ACTATTCCCACATCCCACTATCAAGGTAGATATAATTATTAAGCTAAGTATATTTAAAATTTTCTTACCTTTTATCACAATACCCTCCTATTAAAAATACTTATCTAGCAATAGGAAATAACATTTTTTGATTTTCCTTAGAGTACATATTATCACTATTTATTAAGGTTGATTCAATATTAATTTTACTGTCAAGCTTCTTATTTTCTATCCTAGAAACAGCTGTTTTTATACTTAAATATCCAACATTAAATTCATTCTGCATTGCAGTTGCATCCACTATATTTTCTTCTATCAAAGAAATTATAGTACTAGTTCTCCCAGTTCCATATATCTCGATGTCTGCTTCTATCTTAGTATTATTAATTATATATTTCTTTGCCCTACCTAAAGCTTCTAATACACTTGGCTCAAAGGCTACTAATACCTGTCCCTCCTTTTCTTCAATTATACTTCTTACTTTACTATATAATTTTGAATCATCTGTAGGTAAATCGACTACATCATAAGTATTCTTACTATTACTTATTTCAGCTATAAATCCATCATATCTATCACTAATACTACTATAACTTAAATCACTTTTTGCAATAATTATTTTGTTTCTTGTATTTCCATTTCTCACTATCTCTTCTGCTAAGCTTTGTCCTAATTTATAATTATCACAAGAAATATAAGGTATATCTTGTTTTGTGTCTATAGTAGATTCAAATAATACTATTGGTGTTTTTTTATTTATATTTTCTATAGTGTTTGATAGCTCTGTATAATCTGCTGGAGATATAATAATAGCATCTACTCCTGAACTCATTTCCCGCTTAAGATATTCCTGTTGTTCCTCAACACTATTTTCTTCAAGTAAAGTTATAAATCTAAGATTCACATTCATTTCTAAAGAAGCTTGTTCCATACCAGCCTTCACAATACTCCACTCTTCACTATTCTTTCCCCTAATTATTACAGCTACATCATATATAACAACTTCTTTTTTGCCACCTTCCCTAATTAAAAGTAAAGAGGATGATAATACCATTAAAAACAAGATGATAAATACTAGTTTCTTTTTTATTCTCATTATTTCTCCTCCCTTATACTCTCAAACTCTATGGCTGGCATATGAATTCTAATTATAGTTCCTTCATCAGGCTCACTATAAATCTCTAATCCATATTCTACTCCAAAGTATAACTTAATTCTTTCGTGTACATTTTTCAAACCTATTCCTGAACCTTTTCGTTGCTGATTATTTACTTCTTCTGTTAAAAGCTTGTCCGCTACTTCTTGTAGCATACCTAGTCCATTGTCAATAATATCTATATATAAATCTTCATTTTTTTTATAAGATTTTACTAATATATCTCCTTCACCACTCATATATTCCATGCCATGATAAATAGCATTTTCTATAAGTGGCTGTATTATCAATTTAATGCTTGTTAAATATAATGTTTCTTCGTCAGCTTGGATGCTATAACTAAATTTATTTTTATATCTTATATTTTGTATAGTTAAGTAATTTCTTGCGTGCTCTAATTCATCTCTTACTGTAATTACATTTCTTCCTTTACTCAAACTGATCCTAAAAAATCTAGCTAAAGCAGTTACCATTACTATTGAACCATCATAATTTTCATTTTCAATCATCCAAATTATAGAGTCTAAAGTATTATATAAAAAATGCGGGTTAATCTGAGCTTGAAGTGCATTTAACTCACTTTTTCTTTTTGCTTCTTGCTCTATCATTATATTTTCCATAAGTAAATTCATCTGATTAACCATAGATTTTATTGCTTTTGCTAAATGTTGTATTTCATAAGATCCATTTTTAGGTATATTTAAGCTTACTACCCCATTTTCAAACTCTTTAACAGCTTTCTCTAAAGCTCTTATAGGATTTGCTATCCTAGATGATACAAACATATTAATTGATATTAAAATAAATATTGCAAAAATCATAATAAATATTGCGAAAATCCTAAATTCATAATATCCTGCCGTAACATCTGACATTGGTGATATAGCAACTAATTTCCACCCAGTATACCCAACAGTCTTTACAGTAACTAGTCTTTTATCCCCTTCAAAATTTTCAATATGATTACCATCTTCAAATTTCGCTGCTTCATAATTATTTTCAGTAATTAAGTTAGAGTAAATAAGTTGCTGCCTAGGGTGATAAATTATTTCTCCATCAGTATCTATAAGATATACGTATCCATTTTTACTTACTTCAACATTTTTGCATATCTGCTCTATTCCGCTAAAATTCATATCTACTAAAAGTACTCCACTACTAGTTTTCCCACTTTTAGTTATTTCTACAGCCCTACTTAAAGATACTACCCATGTATATTTATAGTTAGGATCATAAAATAAATTCTGAACATGAGGAGTTGAAAAATGTAAGTTTTCTTTTTTATTTTTTGCATTTTGAAACCATTCATTATCTCTAGGATCTATATTACTTTTTAACTGTTGTAGTGGATATGAATCTATTATTTCTCCATATTCAGAAAATAAAGTAATACTTATTAAATTATCTTTGTTAGCTTCATAGATTAAATCCATTTCTTTTTTTATATTTTCAAATGCCATATCTGTCTTTTTAATAGCCCGATAATAGATGGTATCAGAAATTTTCATCATATTTCTTAAGTAGCTATCTAAATTCAAATTTACTTGTTCTATAATTGATTGGTTATTTTTAGAAACTACTTCTTCAGTAGAATTTAAAAACCTTAAGTATAGTGCTCCTCCAACTACTATCATTCCTGCAACGGCTACAATAGTAAATGAAATTGAAATTATATACTGTATACTAGCCTTTTTATAATATTCTTTTAATTTATCTTTTATAAAATTTAGCATATTATTTCTCAATTCTTTCTATACCTAGAGGGTGATATTCCAAACTTTTTCTTAAATACATAACTAAAATAATTTGCTTCTTGATATCCAACCCTTGTAGCTATAATATATGTTTTATCATCTGTAGTATTCAGTAACTTCACTGCTTCATCAAGTCTCACATCTGTAAGATAATTTACAAAACTCATATTAGTTTCCTTCTTAAATATTGTAGAAAAATAAGTTGGACTAACATGTAAATTTGAACATAGTTTTTCTACAGATATCTCATAATCATTGTAATTAATCTTTATATATTCTTTAGCTTTTTCTACTAATATCTTTGATGAATTGACTCTTTCTTTCTTAATTATTTCATTTAACCTTATTGCTTTTAATATAAACCATTCTTTAATTTCTTCAATAGAATTAAAATCATCTAAGTATGTATAGAAATTAAATTCATCTCCAAAAATATTGTTAACTTCTATATTATGGCTTTGAGTCAATTTAAGCATAGATGTAAGAACTTCCATTAAATAAATTCTATACTTTTCTATTTGAACAAGTGATTCCTCTATCTTTTTAAATATACTCCCAACTGTTTCTCTTATAGTATCTTCACCTGAAAGTTTAATGGAATTCAAAAATCTAATTTCTTCTTGATCTTCAAATTTAAGTTGAATAGAATTATCCGGTTCTAGATCATCTATATATATAGTTTTCCCATTACCTAATATTTGTCTATATCCTAATGCACTTTGTGCCATTCTATAAGAAAACCTTATTTCATTAATATTTTTATATATTCTACCTATTCCTATAGATATTGTATTTGCAAAAACGCATTCAAAGATTTTGCATACTTCATTTAAACCTTTTATAATATTCATAATGTTATCCTTTTCATCAAAAGATAACAAAACTACCATTTTATCTAAATAAGGAAAGCTTATAAATTTACAATAATTTTGCATAGTCTCATCTACCATATTTTTAATTGATACTAAAACTAATCCACTATCTTGATCTTTAGAAAGACTATCAATATTTATTATAGCTACGCATAAATATTTAGTTATAAAATCTAATGCCAGCTTTTTCTCATTTTCTTTCCACTGATCTTTATTAATTCTACCTTCCAAAGCTCCTACTAAAAATTGTTCTCGTATCACTGGTATGCTTTCTAAGTAATGCTTTTTTAGAATGTCAGTATTCCTTTTTTCATCATATTCCTTGTCCAATTTTTCTTTTAATCTCTTTAAAACCTCTACAAGTTCAAGAGAATTAATAGGTTTTAATACATATTCAACAACATTTATTTTAATAGCTTGATGAGCATAGTCTAAATCATCTGAACCTGAAAAAATAATTATTTTTGTTGATGGCATTAAATCCATTACTTTTTTCCCAAGCTCTAATCCATCCATAAATGGCATTTTAATATCTGTCATTATTACATCTGGATGAAGTCTTTCCGCTAATTCTAAGGCTTCTTCTCCATTTTCTGCATCTCCTACAACTATAAACCCATTTTCTTCCCAATTTATTTTTTTAATAACCCCAAGCCTAATTTCTTCTTCATCATCTACAATAATTAATTTATATAATCCCATAAATACCCTCCAAGTCAATCAAATAAGATTTAGATTTCTAAATATCAAAATCAAAATTTTTCCAATATTCAAATTAATTATATCACACTTTATTAATCATTTTCATAAATATTTAAATACA
>JAHAIU010000233.1 GCA_018372555.1 Clostridium sp. | reverse complement strand
TATTATATAAATCCAACTGGAAGATTCGTAGTTGGTGGACCACAAGGAGATAGTGGTTTAACAGGAAGAAAGATTATTGTTGACACTTACGGTGGATATGGAAGACACGGTGGTGGGGCTTTCTCAGGAAAAGATCCAACTAAGGTTGATAGATCAGCAGCATATGCAGCTAGATGGGTAGCTAAGAATTTAGTTGCAGCAGGAGTTGCTGATAAGTTAGAAATTCAATTAGCTTATGCTATTGGAGTTGCTAAACCAGTATCAATCGAAGTAGAAACTTTCGGAACAGGTAAGAAATCAGAAGAAGAAATAGTTGCTATAGTAGAAAAGGTGTTTGACTTAAGACCAGGTGCTATAATAAGAGATCTAGAATTAAGAAGACCTATATACAAGCAAACAGCAGCTTATGGACACTTTGGAAGAAACGACTTAAACTTACCTTGGGAACAATTAAACAAGGTAGAAGAAATAAAGAAATTCCTTTAAATTGCAAATATAACGGCGATAAATAGAATATGCTCCATAAGACAAATGGCTAAAAAAGAAGTTCTAGCCATATGCTTCTTTCACATATTCCATTTATCTTTGTAACTATATCACAATTTAAATATCTAAATAGCATATGAATGAAGTAGAGGCCGCTAGTTTAAACTAGTGGTCTTTTTTGTGTAGATAATAATAGAATTTACTAAGTTAGATTGATTTGTAGTAATAATTACAAATATATTACATAATAAGTAAATTCAAGGAGATGGTTAATGATATAATATTTATAAAAAGGGGGAGATTGATTATGGGAGAAAATTTGCAGGTTAATGCTGATAGGTTTATGGGGTTTGCAGATCTGTATGATAGTGCCAGACCTAAATGTCCTGAAAAGGTTAAAGAAATAATATTAAAATACATGAGTAGTAAACCATCTCTTGTTGTAGATATAGGGTGTGGTACAGGGCTTTCGACAAGGATTTGGAGCGATATAAGTAGGAAAGTTATAGGAATAGAGCCAAGCCCTGATATGATTGAAATAGCAAGAGAAAAGTCATTAGGATTAGATAATGTGACGTTTATTTCTGCATTTTCAGATAATACTGGTTTAGAAAGTAATTCTGTAGATATAATTACAGCTTCTCAATCCTTTCACTGGATGAATCCAGAAACTACTTTGCAAGAATCAGCTAGGTTATTAAAGAATGGAGGAGTCTTTGCTGTTTATGATTGTGATTGGCCACCAGTATGTAACTGGGAAGCAGAATTTGAATATAATAAGCTTTTTGAAAAAGTAAATGAAGTTGAATTAAAGTATTTAGAGGCTAATAAAAAGTTTATTAAATGGAGTAAAGATAATCATTTATCTAATATAGAGAAAAGTGAACATTTCAGATATGTAAGAGAAATAGTATTTTCCAATACTGAACTATGTGATGCTAGAAGATTTATTACAATTGCTTTGAGCCAAGGAGGATTACAATCTATTATTAAATCAAATATAGATGAAATTAATTCTAATTTAAATTCTTTTGAAAAAAGAATTCTAGATATTTTTGGTGAGGATAAATTTGAAGTAGATTTTTGCTATCGTATGAGGATAGCTGTTAAGTAAGTGAAATATAGATAAAAAAGGAGCTGTCGCACAATGGCGACAGCTCCTTTTAAGAATTTCTATACTAAAACTTTTCCGCCTACTATTACCTTCTTAATATTAATTTCATCATCAAATAATAATAAGTCTGCATCATAGCCTTCTTTAATTAATCCTTTTCTATCTGCAACTTTACAGTGCTTAGCAGGATTGTAAGCAGCCATTTTGACAGCTTCATGTAGAGGAAGACCTACATTTTTATAAACGTTTTTAACTGCCTTATCTAAAGTTAAAATTGATCCAGCAAGACTTCCACTTAATAATCTAGCAGCACCATCTTTAACTTCAACATCTTGACCGCCTAAAGCATACATACCATCAGGCATTGCACAGGCCATCATAGCATCTGTTACTAATAAAACTTTATCAGGAGTCTTTTGGTTATATGCTATTCTAAGTGATGGATAAGACACGTGAATACCATCTGAAATTGTTTCAGTAGTAATTTCACTATCAAATATAGCTCCAACTACTCCAGGCTCTCTGTGAGCAAATGGAGTCATAGCATTAAATAGATGAGTTGAGTGACCACATCCACACGCAATTCCTTCCATTGCTTCAGCATAAGTGGCTCTAGTATGACCTATTGAGCAAACTACACCTCTTTTAGATAATTCTTTTATTAATTCCTTAGCACCTGGTACTTCTGGAGCAATAGTAATAGATACTACAGCATCTTCAGCATCTCCGACCATAGCAGTGTAGTTTTCAAGAGTTGGAGGAATTAAGAAGTTTGGATTTTGAGCACCGATTGCTTTAGGATTGATAAATGGTCCTTCTAAGTGTGCACCTAAAACTATAGCACCATCAGTTCCGTTTTCTTTAGCTTCTTTAATAACATCCATTGATTTTTTAATATCTTCTACAGCAACAGTCATAGTAGTTGGTGTAAAAGCAGTAGTCCCATGCTTAACTATTACCTTTGAAATTTCATTAATAGCTTCAAAAGTTCCATCCATAGTGTCGTGGCCACCAGCACCGTGTATATGGACATCGATAAATCCAGGTGATAAATATAAGCCTTCAGCATCTATAACTTCTGTATCATCATAGCTACTTGGGTTAATTGCTTTAATTTTGTTGTTTTCAATTAACACATTTCCTTTTTCAATTTTGTCTAAGTAAATTATGTTACAATTTTTAATTAACATATAATTACACCTCCATTATTTACTATTTTTATTATATCACATTAAAATTGTATAATCTTTATTATGTATTACTCAATATATATTATATAATAAAAATAGGAGTATTAAAAATATAATTAAGGTTTGGAGTAGATAATATGGCAGAATATTTAAATGGAATAGTTGAAGCTATTGTATTTAAAAGTGAAGATACGGGTTATGTAGTTTCTAAAATAAACTTAGAAAAAGAAATTATTAATGCTGTTGGGATAGTTCCTTTTATGAAGGAAGGCCAAAATGTTAAATTAAAAGGTGAATGGGTAATTCATAAACAATTTGGTAAACAATTTAATATAGAAGAGTATGAAGAAATTTTACCTGATTCCATAAAAGGAATAGAAAGATATCTATCAACAGGAATTGTTAAAGGAATAGGCCCTATTACTGCTAAAAGATTAGTTGAGAGATTTAAAGAAAAAACATTAGAAGTCTTAGATAATGATATAGATAAAATTAAAGGTGTGGAAGGTATAGGACAGAAAAAATTTGAGATAATTAAAGAATCCTACAATGAACAAAAGGAACTGAAAGATATTATACTCTATTTTCAAGGCCATGGGATGACGACTAATCAGTGTATTAAGGTTTATAAAGCTTTTGGAGCTAATGCAAGAGATATAGTAGCTAACAATCCATATATACTATCTGATGAAATAACAGGAATTGGCTTTATAACCGCTGATAGAATAGCTAAAAGCATAGGAATTGAGCCAACTTCTCAATTTAGAATACAGAGTGGAATAATATATATTTTAAATCAGTTTTCTTCCTCAGGTAATACATATATGCCTAAGGATGAATTAGTTAAAGAAACTATAAAATTACTAGGAGCTACTAATGAATTAGTCGATGATGCTTTATATAATTTAACTGTAGACTCTAGGATTAAGGTGGAAAAGATAGATGGAGTAGAATCTGTATTTGCTCTTCCATACTATTATTGTGAACTAGGAGTTACCAATAGAATAATAACTTTAAGTTTAGAAAGTTTCAGGAGTATAAACGCAGATGTAGAGTTTGAAGTTGGGGTTTTCGAAAAAAGGAATAATATGAAGTTTGCAGATTCACAAAAGGAAGCAATAGTAGGTGCCTTTGAAAATGGTATAGAAATAATTACTGGAGGACCAGGAACAGGTAAGACAACAATTATTAAAGCAATAATAGAAATATATGAAAATAATAATATGAAGGTTGTACTAGGAGCTCCTACAGGAAGAGCAGCAAAAAGAATGAGTGAATCCACTGGAAGAGAAGCCAAAACTATACATAGGATATTAGAAATGGGTGTCAATGATGACGGAAAATCTTATTATAAAAGAGGAGAGAATGAACCTTTAGAGGCAGATGTTATTATAATAGATGAGGCATCTATGATAGATGTAATGCTTATGAATAGTTTATTAAAGGCAATTAAACTTGGAACTAGATTAATAATAGTTGGAGATGTAGATCAATTACCATCAGTTGGTGCAGGAAATGTATTAAAGGATTTAATTGAAAGTAATTTTATAAAAGTAGTTAGGTTAAGAGATATATTTAGACAAGGGCAAGAAAGTCTTATTGTTGTAAATGCTCATAAGATAAATAATGGGGAAATGCCAGTATTAAATAGAAGAGATGGAGATTTCTTCTTTGAAAATAAAGAGGATGTTAATGAAATACTTAGAACAATTATCGATTTAATTAATAGAAGGCTTCCTAATTACAATAAGAAATGGGATAACTTTAGAGATATTCAGATTTTAACACCTACTAGAAAAGGAGT
>JAHAIU010000232.1 GCA_018372555.1 Clostridium sp. | reverse complement strand
CCATATGAATAAAAAGTGAGTATTACCGAAAAAAATTCGTTAATACTCACTTTTACTTTAAAAGCAATAGTAATCTATTTCTTTAATGCAACACTAAAAATGTAAAACCCATCTTTATTTACATTCTTATTAAAACTTAGGATTTATTTTTCTAGATTACATTCTTTTTTTATCTTTAATCTTAATATTTTTCTTCCATTATACTACTCCAATATTAACCCATTGTCATATTATATTTAATCTAATAATAAACTAAATTGATTCTTTTTCTATCTATATTGCTTCAATTATTATTACAAATATGACGTTAATATTATTGAAAAATTTATTATAATTTATATCAATAAAAACCTTTATTTTAAAATTATCTCATACTATTACAATAAAAATATAAAAATACGCTAAAATATAAACCCCTCATTTTCTTCATGATCATGAGAGGTTTGTATCGGTAATCAATTCTATTTATAAGTCTTTATTAATATTTAAACTCTAAAAGCTTATTTTTCAATTGATCTTCTATATTCCTTAATTCTAATTCAGCTTCTCTACGTTTTTGACGTCCTTCTGTCTGTATATTAAGTATTTCGTCAAGAGTTGAAATTAAGGATTCATTTGTAAATCTAAGTGTATCAACATCAACAATTCCTCTTTCTGATGCCTTAGCAGTTTCTATAGTAGAAGTCTTCAATATTTCAGCATTTTTACGTAAAAGTTCATTAGTCATATTTGTTACTTCTCCTTGAACCCTTGCTGCATTAGTAGAATGAGCGACTCCAAGAGCTAATACTATTTGACTTTTCCAAAGAGGAATAGTATTAACAATTGTAGATTGTATTTTTTCAGACATTAAAGAATCATTATTTTGAATTAATCTAATTTGAGGAGCCATTTGTAAGGAGATCATTTTAGTTAATTCCAAATCATGGATTTTCTTTTCAAAGCGATTGCAAAGAGCCAGAAAATCATTTACTTCTTGAGCATCTTGAGGAAGTCCACTTCTTTTTGCTTTTTCTTGTAATTTAGGAAGCTCCTCTTTCTCTAATTTTTGAAGTTTCTTTTTTCCAGCTAAAATATACATAGAAAGCTCTTTAAAATATACTTTATTTATTTCATACATCTTATCTAACATAGCTATATCTTTTAATAGCTGTATTTGATGTTTTTCAAGGATATTACACATTTTATTAATATTATCCTCTACTTTATCGTATTTTGCTTTCATTTGAGAAATCTTTTCTTTACCCTTCTTAAAAAAGCCAAAAATACCTTTTTTCTCCTCAGACTCTTCAAAATTTTTCAGCTCATGAACTACATTAGAAAGCATATCTCCAACTTCCCCTAAATCTTTAGTTCTTACATTATTTAATGCTGTCTCTGAAAAATCAGAAATTTTCTTTTGAGCACCTACTCCAAATTGTAAAATAGAATTTGAATTAGTTATTTCTATCTTATCAACAAATTGATCTATCATCTTTTTTTCTTCTTCAGTTAGAAATATTTCATCAATTACTTCTTCTTTAACTTTTTCTTCTTCTGGTTTAACATTAATAACTTCATCTTTAAATGGCTCAAATACTAATTCTGGCTGTATATTTATAGATTCTTTAAACTCATCACTCATTTTAATGCCTCCTTTATATTTAAAAGTTATTTTTTAAAATCTTCCTCTGTTAATCCTTCTTGTTTAAATAGAGTTTTTAGCACAGAAATATCTGTAGAAATATCTAAAGCAACATCTTCAAATAAATCATCTAATAAATTTTCAAAAGCATTATTTATAATATCAATACTTTTTTCAATTTCAATTTTAGCATTTTTAATATTTTCCCCTTGAACTACTTGATTACTTAGTTCCTTATAAGAATTAATTAACTTTATAGTGATCGGTAGATAATGATTTATAAATTTATTAACTTCTTGTAGCTTTTTAGGATTCTTCTCAACATAATTAAGTATTTCACTTGCAATATATTGTAATCTATCTAATTTCGCTGCTACTTCTTCTTTATAAAGTTCATTTCTTATTATTTTTATTTGATTTATATACTTTCTTCCAGTTTCAATTATAAGTCTTACTTCTTCTTTCTCAGAGTTATCAATATCCTCTTTTAACTTTTCTTTTTTACTTTCTTTATCCATTTGCTGTCTTTTTAAATTCAAATAGTCACCATAGACATCATCATTTAACATAAAATAAGTTTTTTCATCATCAATATGACCCTCTATAAACATACCTAAAGAAATCATTTTATTTAAGTCTTTAATAACAAAAGCTTCTTTTTCTTTAGCAAGTTTTGCTAAGTCTTTAATTAAGAAATAGCTATCATCTTCAATAAATCTTACATACTTCTTAAATCGTTTTACTCTTCTTCTTAAACTTATTCCTCTAAAAAGTAACCCTAGGCTTATTAGAAAAAATGTAAATAAAACTCCAAAAGCAATTTGAATATTATCTATAGTACTACTAAAAACTGTCATAAATATTAGAAATATAAAAACTAAAAATCCAAATATTGCACTTCCTATTGACCCAAATATCATATAGAAAATTCCTGACAAACTTCCTGCTGGTCTTTTGCTAATATAAGAATATACATCATTTTTAGGCTTTTTAGTTAAAACCCCATATTTATTTTCTATTTTGCTATTGTATTCATTTACCTTTGATTTAAATTCATTTAAAGTGTCCTCAGCTTTACCGCTAATATCTCTTTTCAAATTAGCGAAATCTATAGCGTTAAGTGCATTTTTAACTGTCGACATAATTTGATCTTCTAAATCAGAAAAATCCCTTCTATCCATTGTCTTGCCTCCAGACCATTACTATTATTTACATAAATTAAAAGATATAAATTAATATACCTCTTCTATAATATTTTAGGTTTATTATATCTTATTATTTAGTTAATTACAATTTACAAAAATTGCACAACTATATTTTTTTAATAAATCCCTTATTGTTCTTCCTAGTATATTTTAATAAAGAGTGTAGCAAAAATTACTACACTCTTTATACTAAAATACTTTCTTTAATTTTTTATAAATAAAGGAACAAACTCAAACTTATTACAATAAACTAATCCTCCATTAATAAAGGTACTAATTCTATAGTTCTTCCATATTAAACCATATATTTAACACCATCTAGTCCAAGTACATTACATATTTCATAAGGATCCATATATTAAAAATTCCTTTTACCTCTTATCTTAGTGTTATATTATACTAATCCTATATCACTTCTATAATATTTATCTTTAAAGTTTACCTTTTCAATTGATTTATAAACATCTTCTCTAGCTTCTTCTACAGTTTTTCCTACTCCAACTACTGATAAGACTCTTCCTCCATTAGTTTTTAAAACTCCATCTTCAAGCTTTGCTCCTGCTATAAATACTTTATCTTTAACTTCATCATCTACAGTAATTTCATAGCCTTTTACAAAAGAACCTGGATATCCTTTTGAAGCTAAAACTACATTTACACAAGCCCCTGTATTCCACTTAACTTCAGCCTTTTCTAAATCTTCATTTAAAGCTACTTCTATCAATTCAAGTAAATCACTTTCCATTAAATTAAGTACAGATTGTGTTTCTGGATCACCCATTCTAACATTATATTCTAGAAGATATGATCCTTTTTTAGTTATCATAAGTCCAAAGAATATTATCCCTTTAAAATCAAAGCCCTCTTCTCTAATTCCTTGTAAAGTATTATTCATTATATTTTCTTCAAAATCCTTAAAAACTGCTTCAGTTACAAAAGGATTTGGTGCTAATACTCCCATACCACCTGTATTAGGTCCCTTGCTACCATCAAAAACTTGTTTATGATCTTTTGCAGAAATAAATGGTATTATTGTTTTTCCATCGGTTATAGATAATATCGAAGCTTCTATCCCCTCTAAAAACTCCTCTATTACTATTTTTTGTCCTGCACCATTAAATATATCATCTACCATAAAGGCGTTAACTGCTTTAACAGCCTCTTCTTTATTTTCACAAATTGCAACACCTTTGCCTGCTGCTAAACCATCTGCTTTTACTACTGTAGGATATGGACATTTATTTAAATATTCTAGTGCTTTTTGATGATTATAAAAAACTTCGTATTCAGCTGTTTTTACTCCATACTTTTTCATAAAGTCTTTCGAAAAACTCTTACTTCCTTCAAGTCTTGCAGCTTTTTCACTAGGTCCAAAAATCTTAAGATCCTTTTCTTTAAACTTATCTACTATCCCCTTAGTTAGTGGATCTTCTGGTCCAACTATTGTTAAATCAATAGATTTTTCAATAGCAAAGTTTAATAATTCATCTATATCTGTAATATTAATGTTTTCACATTTAGCTTCTATAGCAGTTCCCCCATTACCAGGAGCCACAAATATCTTTTCTACTCTATCATTCTTAGCAATTTTCCAAGCTAAAGCATGCTCTCTTCCACCAGACCCAATTAATAAAATTTTCATTCTACACCCCCCGAGAAAATTAAAAATTAGAAATTAAGAATTAAAAATGAAAAATAAGGGAAGTAAATCCTAAGGATTTACTTTAATTTAACTTTTATAACTCTGGCAAGCAGAGTTATTTCCTCAATTCTTCATTTTTTCATTTTTTCATTTTTT
>JAHAIU010000231.1 GCA_018372555.1 Clostridium sp. | reverse complement strand
ATTCTTCTTTTTCTAATGGTTTTTTAGTAACTTTCTTAATATCTATATCTCTATCAAATACAATATTTTCAGGAATTCTTTCCTTTAATAAGATTTCAACTGCCTTAATTTCTGGTATATTATGAAATCTTTCTTGAAGAATATTATTATTTAAGGCATTATCTAAGGCTAAAAGTGACATTCCTAAATGGTGAACCATATAGCATCTTACTTCCTTAGGTCCTTGCTCTGAGTCACTGTAATCTATTGCTTCTATAAAACCATATTTTCCATAAGCTTTATTATCGTAAATTCTCTTTAAATTACTTACAGAATCTTTTATGGCATAAGGTATAGTCATGATTGATGAATAAGGTGATATTACTAGCTCATCTTCTAATCCTCTCTTTAGTCCAACACCTGGTACTCCAAAAGCTTTATATTGATAGTTTTGATTTATATCAAAAACATAGTAAGCTGATTCTGAAATTCCCCAAGGAGTATTTTTCTTTTCACCATAAGTTTTTTGCGCCTTAACTACAGAAGAATAAGTTAAAGACCAAATAGTATTATCAAAGGCTTTTAATACTTGGAAAGGCATAAAATATTCAAACATAGTACCACTCCAAGAAACTAATGTCTTTTCTCCAAAAGCCTTGGTCATATTTCTACTTAAGTTATACCAATGCTCTTTTGGAACTTCTCCTCTTGCAATAGATAAAAGTGATGCAATCCTTGCTTCAGATGCCATTAAGTCATAATAGGAATTCCCAAGTGAATCTTCTTCAACATTATATCCAATAGCAAATAATCCTCTTTCCTTGCTAAATAAGAATTCAAACTTCATATCATCCATAATAGATGATATTTCTAAATATAAACTGGTTATTCTTTCATTAAATTCCTTAAGTTTAGAAATCTTCTTATTTAATATTTCTTTAAATTCTTCCCCTGAAGAAACACTTATTTCCTCTAACCTATCTATTAAATCTTCTAATGTAAAATCCTTATCCTCATTTAATTTATCTAAGACTAATTTTTCTACTCCATTAAAGATAAAGTCATAAAAATCTATTTTTCTTTCTGTCTCTTCCTTTAACTTTTCTAGCCAATATCTATCTTCACTTTCATTATTTTCTTCAATTTTTTCTAGTCTTTCTTTAGTTCCTTCATACTCCCTATTAAGTATTTCTCTATAATCAACTAAATTAATTTCTTCTGGAATACTATCATAGAAATCCATATTGAAATCTTCCCTAAGTATAAAGAAGGTATCTCTTAAACCATGAATTTCCTTATCTCTAATTATAGGTTTTTTACTTAATGTCAACAGTTCTTCCTTAATTATCCACAGATAACCTAGTAAGTTTCCACTATCAACTGTGGATACATATCTTGGCCATAGAGCTTCTTTTGTTTTTGTATTGTACCAGTTTAAATAATGTCCCTTATATTTTTCAAGACCTTTCATCCCATCTAAAATAACTTCAAGCCTATATATAAATTCTCCAATAGATAAATACCCAAGATCATAAGCAGTTAAATTACTAATTAACCCCATGCCAATATTAGTAGGAGATGTTCTATGTGCCACTCCCTTATAAGGTTTTTCTTGATAATTATCTGGAGCTAAATAGTTATTTTCTTCATTAACAAAATCCTCATAGTAAGCCCAAATCCTTCTGCTTATCTTACTTAAGAACTTTCCATCATCTATATCTAAAACTTCTTTTTCAATTATTTCTTCCCTAGATATCTTACAAGCAATAACAGGTGCTAAAATCCACAATATTGATATTGGAATAGTTGTAACTATTACTTCTAAAGAGTTTGTAAGACTTAGTAATAGAACAATAATTCCAAAGCCTCCTGATATCCACATTCTATTGTAATACCATATGTAATTATCTTTTACTGAAGAATCAACATTTTCAGCTGTTCTCCATTGAAGTAATTTCCTCTTTGATATAGTTAACCTATAAATAGTTCTAACTATTGCATCTATCATTAAGTAAGCTTGATAAGGAATAAAACTTAATATAAGAATTATTTGCCTTAAACTCTTAAAGCTTCCCATTAGCTTTTTCTTAGGTGTTACAACAAAGTCTGTAACTGTAAACATTAGAGGTAATATTAGAGCTAAGAATAGTAATATTGAAACTTGAACAGCACCTTTTAATACTGTCAAAGTAACTATAAATCCTATAAGTAAGCTTGGAGCAAGTAAGCTTCTTCTTAAGTTATCTATTATCTTCCACTTAGATATTAAAGATAGCTTTTCTGAAAATATATAACTTGCAATTTGCCAATCTCCTCTAACCCATCTATGTAATCTTAAAGCACTAGAAAGATAACTTGAAGGATAACTATCTACTACTTCTACATCTGTAAGTAGTGCACATCTAGTTAGTGCTCCCTCTATTAAGTCATGGGATAAAATCTTATTTTCTTTTATTTCATCTTTTAAAATATTATAAAAAGTATTAATTTCAATTATCCCTTTTCCAGTAAATATCCCTTCAGAAAATAAATCTTGATATGTATCTGAAGAAGCTGTTGAGTAAGCATCTACCCCTGCATCTCCAGCAAATAACCTAGAAAAATAAGTTTTATGCTTATCCTCTAAACTAACACTTACCTTTGGCTGCATTATGCTATAACCTCTAACTACTCTTCCCTCTTCAACTTTGGGTCTATTTAAGACATGGCTCATAGCTGAAATTAATTTTTTAGCACTACCAATAGGTAAGAAGGTATCACTATCTAAAGTTATCATGTACTTTATATCTTTTATATTTTCTATATCACTGCTAATAACATTGTAGCTAGTTTCCTTATCACCTTTAATTAGAGCCATAAACTCCATAAGTTTTCCTCTTTTTCTCTCATAGCCCATAAATATCTCATCTTTAGGATTATAGAGTCTTTGTCTATTAAGGAAATAGAATCTAGGAGTATCTCCATTTGCATATTTTAGATTAAGTTCATTAACTACCTTTAACGCCTCATCATTTATTAATTTATCCCCATTTTCTTCTTGGTTTTTACTATCATATAAATCGCCAAGTAATGCAAAAAATATATTCTTATCTCTATTTGCTAAATAATATATTTCTAACCTTTTTAGTAGAGTTACAGCCTCTTTAGGATTAGATAAAATTGCTGGTATTACAACAATAGTTTTATCTTCATAAGGTACTCCCTTTGAATAATCCATCTTAGAAATAAAACTCACTTCTGTGACCTTTGCTATAAACCAATTATATAGTGATATAACAACTTCACTTGATGGTATTAACATTAAAATAAAGGCAAGTATATATTGAGTAGTAGTAAAGCTTAATGGTACTAAATATGTAATAAGAAGAATTAATAAATCTAGTAATACTGTTCCAATTAATATTGATAATATATATGATGTTTCTGATAAATTCTTCTTTAAGTTTTTGTTTATTTCTTTATTATTTGAACGCCCACATCTCTTTAGTACATCATAAATTCCAGAGTCTACTATATAATATCCTATATGCCTTTTATATAAATCTCTATTTTCAATATATAAACTACTTAACTCTAAAGCAGTCTTTGCTATTTCAATTTCATCTACATTAGTTTTTCTAGATAATTCCTCTAGCTTATGTCTATAGTAATCCTTAGTTTCAAAATCCATATTACTATATACACCAGATGGATCTTGAATTAGGAGCTTTTCTACTTCAGAAGTTTCTGCATGGAACTTCTTCCAATTTATTGAGTCCATAACTCTTAAGGAATTAATATTAGCTCCAATAGAAGTTGCAATAGTTCCTTCTTTAATATGATCTTTTATTATTTCCTTTTCAAAATTACTATTTTCTTTTCCTCTAAGCCTATCTAAAACAAACTTATAAATTCTTTCATCTTCAACAGAATTATCTCTTAAAATATTAAATAACTTATCTATAAATTCAGGTGAAAACATTCCATCATGAAGGCTTTCATCATCCCCCATATAATCTAAGTTAGTAATACTATTTTCATTAGATTCATCTTCTAATTTATT
Organism: Clostridium sp.; assembly: GCA_018372555.1. Classification (GTDB taxonomy): domain Bacteria; phylum Bacillota; class Clostridia; order Clostridiales; family Clostridiaceae; genus Clostridium. The sequence continues at coordinate 619 of JAHAIU010000231.1, read as the reverse complement.
ATCAATTTTAGCTTCATGCTTTAATGGATATTTTTCTTCAAGCTTATCTAAGAGCTCCTCTATCTTATCTTTTTCATAATAATTTATAACTAAATTAGCAAGATCTTTAGCTCCAAGCCTTTGCTTTTGAAGCACAACCATCTTATGCACTATATTGGCAAGATTTAAAATCAAAGAAATCCTAATCATAAGTGGAAATGCCCAAAGCTCTCCAATATTAAAGTCTTCCTCTTGATTATTTATAAACTTAATAGATTCTTCTAAAGTAATTACATTAGAATTTATTTCTATATATTCCTTAGCTAATAAATATATCCTAGGATATTTAACTCCCTCTAAATCAATACTAGGCAAATTGTTAAAATAGTTAACTGGTAGGTTATTCTTAATGGTCTTATATTCTTTTTCTATAAGATAAATATTATCAAGAAGCCACTCTGCTGATGGTATAACCTCTTCTCCCTGCTTAACTAATTTATTTAAATATTTATGATTATGTAGAATCCCCTTAAAGGCTTCATTTAGCTCTATAAGAACAGTTCTTCTACCATTTCTTATTGCTTCATCCTTCACAAATAAATCCCCTTTCTTTATCTCATTTATAATTTCTATCCAATAT
>JAHAIU010000230.1 GCA_018372555.1 Clostridium sp. | reverse complement strand
AAAAAATATTCGCAAAAACATTGAAAGTTTATTTTGACTTTGTTAATATGTATTAGTAAATTTATTTTATAAGAAGGACTCAAAAGAAGTTCTTCATAAAGGAGGCAAATATATGTCAGCATTTGTTGTTTTAGGAGCTCAATGGGGAGATGAAGGAAAAGGGAAAATGACTGATTATCTTGCAGAAGAGGCACAAGTAATAGTTAGATTCCAAGGGGGAAATAATGCAGGTCATACTGTTGAAGTTGGCGATAAACAATACAAACTTCACCTGATACCATCAGGAATATTATATGATAATAAATTAAATATCATAGGTAATGGAGTTGTTGTTGATCCTAAAGCCTTATTTACAGAAATAGATTACTTAGAAGGTGAAGGCGTTAAAGTTACACCAGAAAAGCTTATTGTAAGTGATAGAGCGCATGTTATTATGCCATATCATAAGGTATTAGATAAGTTAAAAGAACAAGCTAGAGGAAAAAATGATATTGGAACAACTGGTAAGGGAATTGGACCATGTTATACTGATAAATTTGAGAGATCTGGAATTAGAATTTGTGATTTAATAGATGAGGAAACTTTTAAGGAAAAATTAAAGGAAAATATTGAAGCTAAGAATAAATATATAGTTAATGTTTTAAATGGAGAAGCATTAAACTATGATGATATCCTTATTGAATACTTAGAACTTGCGAATAGATTAAGACCATATGTACAAGATACATCAGTTAAGCTTTATGATGAAATTAAAGCAGATAAAACTGTTTTATTTGAAGGAGCTCAAGGTATGTTACTTGATATAGATTATGGAACTTATCCATATGTAACTTCTTCAAACACTACTGCATGTGGTGTAGCAAGTGGTTCAGGTATAGGACCAACTATGGTTACTAATGCTGTTGGAATAGCTAAAGCTTATACAACTAGAGTTGGTAAAGGACCATTTCCAACTGAGTTAGATAATGAAATTGGTGAATGGATAAGAGAAAAAGGACACGAGTATGGAGTAACTACAGGTAGATCTAGAAGATGTGGATGGCTTGATGCTGTTATTTTAAAAACAACAGTAAGAGTTTCAGGACTAACATCATTATGTGTTACTAAAATAGATACTTTAGCAGGCCTTGATAAGTTGAAAATTTGTGTAGGATATAAATATGATAATAAAGTTATAGATTATTTCCCAGCAAGCTTAAAGGATTTAGCAAAATGTGAACCAATATATGAAGAATTTGAAGGTTGGGGAGAGGAAGTAGCTGAAGCTAGAAGTTATGATGAACTACCTTTAAATGCTAAGAAATATTTAGAAAGAATTGAAGAATTAACAGGAACTAAAATTTCTATAGTAGGCGTTGGTCCAAGAAGAGATCAAACTATTAGAGTTACAAAAGAACTGTAGTATATATTATAAACTGCCTTGAATTTAAATAATAAATTTAAGGTGGTTTCTATTTATATTTAAGGAATAGTTAACTCATACTTGAAAATAATTCAGATAAGTTATAAAAGATTGGTAGGTACTGGATTTAAATTATGATTTATTTTTTATAAAGATATAAATAAGAATTAGGATAATTATATAAAAATAGGAATTATTAATATAATTTTTCGTAAAAAAGTAAATTTTTATGATAATATTAATATATATAGTATAGAAATAAAATTAGGGGTGATAAAGTGGAAGTGAGAAATTATAATAAGTTATCAGTTTCAGAAATACTATCTAGATCCTTTAATATTTTAAAGGATAATATATTAGACATATTAAAAGTAGTTGGAATATATATTGTACCTACTACAGTAGTATTATTTGGGCTTATTTTTGGGGTGATTATAACTAGCTTTCTAAGATTTGCATTTATGTCTTCATACTTAGATATAGATGATGTTTTTGGAATGATGAGTTTCGGTAGTGTATTTTTAGTCTTTATATTAGCAATTATATCTTCATTAATATTAGCTTATGCCAATGCTATAATTATTAAAATTATTGATGATGCTAATAAGGGAAATGAGGTAAGTTTTAAATCAGCAAATAGTTATGTATGGCAAAGAAAATGGAAAGTTGTAGGCCTTAATGTTCTAGTTTATTTAATATTAACATTTTCTATATTAATATTTGTTGTTCTAGGAGTTTTAATATCAGCATTAACATTAGGAATAGGATTAATAATTTTTATACCTGCGATGATTGCGATAGGTGTTATTGTTACTCCTTTAACGTCAGTATTTAATTCAATGCTTATAGTAAATGATATAAGTATTACTGATGCTATTAGAGAAACATTTTTATTATTTAAAAAGGGATACTTCTGGTCTACAGTTGGCTATATTTCTGCTATTGCAGGTATTGTCATAGGCGTAGGAATATTACTTGGATTATTATCATCTATACCTTTCTTAGGATTTTTTATTATGATAATCGGTCAATTTCTTATACAGATTTATTTATTTGCATACACAACTATCTATGTTTTAGATAGAACTAAGCATTTTGAAGGTAATAATAATTATAGAGACTTTAATAGCTATAATAACAATAATTATTATGAACCAAACAACTATAATGGTATGAATAATAATTATAATAATTCAAATGGATATAGTAGTGTTAATAATGATTACAATGGATTAAATAGTAATTATAATAACTTAATTAATAACGAAGATAATAATAAAATTGAAGAAGTAGATAGTACAGAAGCAAAAAATAAAGATGAAGTTGATAATAACAATGATAAAAATGATGGGTTTATTGATCCCATAAACTAGTTTATTAGAAGTTGAAAGTAAAAGTATAGTATTTAACTTAAGAAATGGGGCTGTTTTTGAAAGAGCCCCATTAAAAATAAATAATTATTAATGTAATTTTTTCAGAATTACTAAAATAAATTGCTTTTTAAAACTCCTAAGGGAGTTTTTTCATTAGATTTTTATTATTAGATCTTAATTTTACATTGGGGATATAGGAGGAGATAGATATGGGGAAGGTCTTTACTAAAGAATATGAGTTACATTATTATGATGTTGATAAGAATTTAAAAGGAAATATGTCAACAATAATAAATATTTTATCTGACATAGGAACTAAGCAATCAGAAGAACTAGGATCAGGTATGAGTACACTTTTAAATCAAAATATGACTTGGGTATTTTATAATTATCATATTAAAATTTTTAGAAGCCCAGTATATGAAGAAAAATTATATGTATCCACAGAACCAATAGGTTTTAAAAAATATTATGCTTTAAGAAATTATGAAATAAAAGATAGTAATGGAAATGTAATTGTTAGTGCTAATGCTGTTTTTTTATTAATTAATATAGAGAAAAGAAGAATGATGAGAATACCTGAAGAGCAATATGAGATATATGGAGTTTATTCCGATTTAAAGGGAGACTTCAAAATTCCTAAGCTAGAAAGATTAGAGGAATTTAAATATGAAGATAAATTTAAGGTTAGATATACAGATATAGACTCAAATAATCATGTAAATAATACAAAATATATTGACTGGGCTATTGAAACATTACCAGAAGAAATAGTAAATAATTATGTTTTAGATGAGGTAAGGGTGACCTTTGAAAAGGAATGTAGATATGGAGAAGAGGTAAAAGTATTTACAGATGTAAGAGAAGAAGAGGGAGGAGCCCTAGTTACTGTTCATAAGATTGAAGCGAGTGATGGTAGGGAACTAACAAGGTTAATTGGATGTTGGAAAAAATTCTAACTTAACGGAATTATAATTAAATAAAGTAAGAAGGGCTGTTGCTAATAGGTTTTAACTCTAATATTGCAACAGCCCTTCTATTAAACTGCAGAATAATATAAATAATATAGAACTTAATTTATTCTTTTATATAAGTAAAATTTTAAATAAATTAATTATGATTTAGCTATATTGTTAGCTACAAAGTATCCGGAACTCCAAGCCCATTGTAAGTTAAAGCCACCACAATCACCATCTACATCTAATATCTCACCAGAGAAATATAAATTTTTTACTAACTTAGATTCTAGGGTATCTGAATTTACTTCTTTAGTATTTATTCCTCCAATAGTTACTTGAGCTTGATTAAAGCCATTAGTATCAACACAAGTAAATTTCCAAGACTTTAATATATTAATTAAATTTTTCTTATCTTCCCAAGTTAACTCATAGCAAGGTATATGTAAGTTAGTTATATTTGAAGCCTTAAGAATAGTTGGAATAAGCTTTTTATTTACAACTCCTATTAAAGAATCTATAACAGGTCTATGAGATAGAAGTCCAAAATGACATTCTATAAAATTTTCTATTTCTTTATAATCTTCTTCAGGCATCATATCTACAAGGATTTCTACTTTCTTATTATTTAATAAAGCTTTAGAAACATGGCCTGAAAGTTGTAAAATAGGTGGACCTGATATTCCGTAGTCTGTAAATAGTATTTCACCCAATTCTTTTCTTATAGGTTCATCATCTACTAAAAGTGTAGCAAACCCATCAAACTTAACTCCAGATATAGATTTTAAATAAGGACTATTTAATTTTAATTGAACTATACCAGGTATAGTATTTATTATTGAATGTCCTAAAGATTTTGCAAGATTATATCCAGTACCATCTGAACCCGTTTTTACAGCAGATTTTCCTCCACAAGCTAAAATTAATTTATTACATGTGAATAACTTTTT